>NZ_JAPZQJ010000544.1:0-30013 GCF_027530405.1 Microcystis sp. LE19-41.2A
TTTTGTACCAGTTTATGTACTACGAGGAGAATAATGCAAGGTTTTTGAATGTCCCAATCCTATTTTCTTGCACTAACATCAGATTTTAACAGGTCAAAA
The DNA here is from genome assembly GCF_027530405.1 of Microcystis sp. LE19-41.2A. NCBI lineage: Bacteria > Bacillati > Cyanobacteriota > Cyanophyceae > Chroococcales > Microcystaceae > Microcystis > Microcystis sp. LE19-41.2A. The sequence goes on from NZ_JAPZQJ010000544.1 coordinate 100, forward strand.
GCCTTATTTTCAAAGGGTTTTACCATTATTCAGCAAGTCCTAATTACACATCTAAGCCACTACTCCGTCAGACTTCTGGTGTGAGGAAACAGTGAACTGAAAACTCAAATCCGATCCCTAATAGCTGTCTCGGAGTCTCGGAGTCTCGGAGTCTCGGAGTCTCGGAGTCTCGGAGTCTCGGAGTCTCGGAGTCTCGGAGTCTCGACTAGGAAATTAATTTTGCACGACTACTTAGGGCTTGCTGAATAAATCTAAAAACTTTGTTGGATAAGGCTTTTAGACTTTTTTTCCCTCAAAAAGTGCCTACCATTGGAGTGATCGGAGGGAAAATCCCTGGACTTTTTCCCTGAAAATTAGGTAACTGACTACCTCAAAATCGGTAAAACCCTACACCCTACACCCCACACCCCACACCCTACCCCCACGAAAAACTTTTTCAGCAGACCCTACTTATCTACATCTATCAGCCACTTATCTATAGTTTTGTAACGGCAATTTTTGCTAAAAATCAATAAGTGTAAACTTTAATCACAAGGTCGATCGAGTCCTGACAAACGTGTTATCTTAAAAACATAAGGCACAAAGGAAGCGACTCAACTTCCTTCCAGGCAAAAAGACCTAGAGCCTGTGCCACCTGCTCTAGCTCAACGCAACAGCTAAATCGGACGCAGATTCTCAAAGTTTGTAAAGTAAAGTATGGTTTCGCCTCTGTTGCTCGATATAGGACAGATGGAGTGAGCCGTAATCAGCACCTGAGTCGGTAAACTGAGAAATCTTGATAGTTGACAGATAGACTGTTGTGGGTTCTGTAAACCTCTATTGTATTGAGTCCGTTAAACTTTTAGGAGTCCATATCGTTTGTACAAGATGAAGCCCGCCTCCCTAGGCGGGCCTATTGTGTTTTTAGAAAACCGCCACGAGATATTCCTGTAATTGCAATTGATAACCTGCCTGTAGCTGACAGGGATAATCAAGGGAAAACTCAGGTAAAGCTAATAGAGAACTCTTTTGACAACTAACTAACGCCACATCGAAGCGACAGCTTAAATCAGACCATTGGGGATAAAAGGCGAGAAATATCTGGGCAGCTCCGTAAATTTTCCCTTGTTTACGGTCATTGATCGCTAATTTGCCCCCTAAATCCCAATTGCCAGCACTGCGGGTTTTCACCTCGACGAAAGCGAGAGTCGCTTGGGATTTAGACAAGACGATTAAATCGATTTCACCGCCAGCACTACGCCAACGACGCTGGAGAATATGCCATTGCTGTAATTGCAACCAATCCGCCACCAAATTTTCGCCCAATTCCCCCACGGTTGTCATATTCAGTTATCAGTTATCAGTGGTCAGTTATCAGTTATCAGTTATCAGTTATCAGTGGTCAGTTATCAGTTATCAGTTATCAGTTATCAGTTATCAGTTATCAGTTATCAGTTATCAGTGAACAATATTGATTTACTATCCTGTCTTCTGACTCCAAACTACTGATTACTGTTCACTGAATCACTGGATTACAAAAGTCCTTCTAGACGACGACGGATGCTGTCTAACTCCGCATCGGGAATCTCAGAAAACTCCTCCTCGGCGAGGGAGACTTCCTCTTTTTGCCAATCCAACTCCGCATCGGGAATCTCGGAAAACTCCTCTTTTTGCCAATCCAACTCCTCGGCATTGCTTTCGGGGGGAATTACCAACATACCCGCTGCAATCATTTCCGCTTGATAGCCGGCGCCGCGACAAAATTCTGCCACTTCCTCGGAATCAATTTTCTCTACCGTGGGAGTCGGAAAATCCTGGGCCTCTAACAGCAGAGCATAACGGGTGGCATCATCTTCCGATTCAAACATCAACACCTTATTGATAGCTCCCATTTGAATGGTGTGGATACCTTCGTTTTCTGTGCCTGCGTTAAAAAGTAGTACAAATACACGCATAATTACTATTAGCGATCGATAAGCGGTGGTCGTCTATACTCATTTTACCCCCCTTCTCGATCGCTAATCTTCAGCAATTTTAGTTTCTAGTCAACCACTTTTGACCGTTAAGCCGTTGCAGGGTGTAAAACAACAGTAAATCAAGACTAACTTTCCTTTCATCGATCATAAATGATTCAAGTGTACTAGGTTGAGCACCGCCCTCAGCTTGAGAAAAAGCTTTTTTACCATTGATGTTTTCTTCCAAAAAATAAATGCTAAATTGACGCATTCCCTCGAGCCAATTGCCAGTTAACTGCCAACAGGGAGAGCTAGAAAAGCCCTGCACGGGAATTTTATCCTGTTTAAAGGACAGCTTTATATCACTTATACCGAGCTTTTGCAAGGCTGCCGCCAGTGCGGGCTGAAAATGCTGCTCAATAAATTCAGCGAAGGGTTTTTCCTCGACGGTAGGCTCCTTGGGTTTTTTAGCAGCCGCAGGTTGAGCCGGTTTTGCTGCTTCTGCTGCCGGAGTTGCGGGGGTGGTGGTTTCTTCTGCCATAGCAATTAATCAGGAATGGGTAGGTAGCTACAATTATATTTTCTCCCGGGTTATCAGCTATCAGTTTTTTTAGTTATCAGCTTTTATTTACCCGATTAATTAGGGCTGGCAGATGAAAATCGGTAAAACCCTACACCCCACCTGCCCCCCCGATGTCGGGGGGGTTGGGGGGGCCACACCCTACCCCCACCGAAAAACTTTTTGCCGCAGACTCTACTTAGGGTTTGCTGAATAAATCTAAAAACCTTGTTGGATAAGACTTTTGGACTTTTTTCCCCTCAAAAAGTGCCAGTTCTGGGAGTGAGGGGGGGAAAATTCAGGTACTTTTTCTCTGAAAATTAGGTAATTGACCAGATGAGAATCGGTAAAAACCTACACCCCACACCCCACACCCCACACCCTGTCCCCACGAAAAACTTTTTCAGCAAACCCTACTTAATGCTTCGGCAGATTTGCTCCAATCTTAAGCTTTTAAGCCTTGATTAATTCGAGTAATTGTGCTTCGGTTAGCTGAGTAATGCCCAATTCTAGGGCTTTTTCTAGCTTAGAACCCGCCGCTTCTCCTAGCACTAAATAATCGGTTTTTTTGCTGACAGAACCCGTCACTTTCCCCCCAGCTTTTTCGATTAATTCTTTGGCCTCCTCCCGTTTGAGAGTTGGTAAAGTGCCAGTAATCACAAAGGTTTTCCCTGCTAAGGTGGCTTTAGTGGTGGTGGTTTTTGCTGCTGCGGCAAATTGTAAACCCGCTGCCTGTAATTTAGCGACTAAATCCCGATTAGCCTCGATTCTAAACCAATCATAGACCGATTGAGCGATTTCTTCACCGATACCATAGACAGAGGCTAAATTAGTCACGCTGGCGTTAGCTAACTCCTCCACAGTCCGAAAACTTTCGGCGAGAATTTTGGCGTTAACGCTGCCCACATAGCGAATTCCTAGCCCATAAAGTACTCTCGACCAGCTTTGATTTTTGCTCTGAGCCATAGCTGTAATCAAATTTAAGGCTGATTTCTCGCCCATTCGGTCTAATTTGGCAATTTCCGTTTTTTCGAGGCTGTAGAGGTCAGAAATAGCAGTAACTAATCCCTGTTCAATCAGCAAAATCACCACTTTTTCCCCTAATCCCCGAATATCGAGAGCGTCGCGACTAGCCCAGTGTACTACACTTCCCCGCAAAATCGCCGGACAGGAACTATTGACACAGCGCGTCACCGCTTCCCCCACCGGACGAACTAGGGGAGATTGACATTCAGGGCAATTAGTGGGCATCTGGAAGGGTAAAGTCTGGGGAGGACGCAATTCGGGCAGGATTCTCACCACTTCTGGGATAATTTCCCCCGCTTTGCGGATAATTACCGTGTCACCGATGCGGATATCTAATTCGGCCACTCGATCGCTATTATGTAAAGTAGCCCTTTGTACGGTGGTTCCTGCTACCTGTACCGGTTCCATCACCGCCATGGGTGTAACCGCACCGGTGCGTCCCACATTGACGATAATATCTTTAACTACCGTGGGGACTTCTTCGGCAGGATATTTTAAAGCGATTGCCCACCGGGGGAATTTTTGAGTGAATCCTAACCGATTTTGTCGCTGTAAATCGTTGATTTTGACTACGACACCATCGGTCATGTAGGCTAATTGATGACGTTTTTCTTGCCAATCTTGATAGTATTGCGCCACTTCTTGCAGGGATGGACAGAGTTGACGGTGGGGATTAACCAGAAATCCCATGGTTTCTAATCTATCTAAGGATTGCCATTGAGTAGTGATATTGTTATCGTCTAAATGCAGGGTATAGGCAAAAAATTGTAAGCGTCTTTTATCAACTATTTTCGGATCTAGTTGTCGTAGGGTTCCTGCTGCCGCATTGCGGGGATTAGCAAAGAGAGATTCCCTTTTTTCTTCTCTTTCTTGATTGATTTTATCGAAGGTATCGAGGGGGAAAAAGGCTTCGCCGCGCACTTCCACAATTGCTGGGGGATTATCTATATTTAAGCGTAAAGGAATAGAGCGAATTGTCCGCACATTGGGGGTAATATCTTCGCCAGTGACTCCATCCCCTCTAGTAACACCTCTGACTAAAAAGCCGTTTTCGTAGGTTAAAGCTAACGCGGAACCATCGATTTTTAATTCACACACATATTCCGTGTCTTGGGTTTCATTTACATATCTTTGCCAACGGTTGCCCCATTTATTTAATTCTTCGAGGTTAAAGGCATTTTCGAGACTATACAGGGGAATATTATGACGGACAGAAACGAATTGACTAGAGATTTTATCCCCGACTCTTTGGGTGGGACTATCGGGGGTGATTAATTGGGGATAACGCTTTTCTATGTCTTCTAATTCCCGATAAAGTTGATCATAAACGCTATCGGGTATAAAAGGATCATCAAGAACATAATAAGCATAACTGGCTCTTTGTAGTTCTGTTTTTAATTGTTGGCAGCGTTGTTGGATTTCTAAGGGGATAGTCATAATCGTTAATAATGCTACTGGGCAAAAACCATTTGAGGAGTTAATTGTAAATCGGGAAATGTCACCGATATTATTCTATCTTCGTTGTGAAATTCTGCCAGTTCATAAAATCCAGAAATCAGGGTTAAAACTGATATTTTTAGAGCAATAGGATCGATAATCCAGTATTCAGGAATGCCTCTTACCGCATATTCTGAACGTTTATAACGGTAGTCATCATCGGCATTACCCGGGCTAACAATTTCTACAACTAAGAGGGGAGAAAATTCAATCACTGCTGTGGTCATATTTCTAATCTCTTGACATTGTTCAGCAGTTAAAATCATTAAGTCTGGAATTCTCGATTTAGCTTTATCGGTGCGAATTCCCACGGTAGCAGGCATGACTTTCCAAGTTAGATTTAATCTTTTAATTTCTGCCATTAAATAATCATAAAGAAAGGCAAGAATTAAGGCATGAAAGCCACTAGCGGGAGGCATGGAAATTAATTCTCCGTTAAATAATTCGTACTTATTATCTGTGGAGTCCTGATAATTTAAATATTCTGTAAAGGTATATATTTTTTGTTGGGTAGCAATCATGATAACCTCCAGCCAAGATTTTAGTATTCAAAGACCATTTGAGGAGTTAATTTTAAATCGGGAAATGTTACCGATATTATCCTATCTTCTTTGTCAAATTCTGCCAGTTCATAAAATCCAGAAATCAGGGTTAAAGCTGATATTTTTAGGGACATAGGATCGATAATCCAGTATTCAGGAATGCCTCTCACTGCGTATTCTGAACGTTTATAACGGTAGTCATCATCGGCATTACCGGGGCTAACAATTTCTACCACTAACAGGGGAGGAAATTCAATCACTGCTATGGTCATATTTCTAATCTCTTGACATTGTTCAGCAGTTAAAATCATTAAATCTGGAATTCTCGATTTAGCTTTATCGGTGCGAATTCCCACCGTAGCGGGCATAACTTGCCAGTCCAATTGTAGCCTCTCTATTTCCCTTTCTAACACCTTAAATATATATCTAAGTATCAAAGCATGAAAGCCACTAGCGGGAGGCATGGAAATTAATTCTCCGTTAAATAATTCGTACTTATTATCTGTGCAGTCTCGATAATTTAAATATTCCGCAAAGGTATATAATTTTTCTTTGGTGACAACCATAATAATCTCTAGAAAAAACTTAATTGAATCTCCTTAAGGGGGGTAGGGTTGATTCATGAATCAACCCTACCATGAATCAACCCTACTATGAATCAACCCTACTATGAATCAACCCTACTATGAATCAACCCTACTATGAATCAACCCTAGGGTTAGGGGGAAACTGACAATTTTTAACACCTAGCTTTTTACTCAAGATTCGATATCCTCAACTTTTTTGGGAACCGTTGCAGTTAAAACCTCATTTCCTGTGGCAGTAACTAACACATCATCTTCGATACGGATACCGATACCCCGCCATTTTTCTGGCACTTCCGGCTGTCCTTCAGCAGGTTTAATATCGGGGGAGATATAAATCCCCGGTTCCACGGTTAAAACATGACCAGGCTGCAAAGTTTGCCAAGTTTCTTCGTTAACTTTATAACCTCCCGCATCATGGACATCTAATCCTAACCAATGGCCAGTTCTGTGCATATAAAAAGGCTTATATTTTTCCTCTTTAATTATCTCATCAATGTCGCCGACCAATAGCCCTAAATCCACTAATCCCTCCACAATTGTCCTCACGGCTGTGTCATGAAAAAGATTATAAGGATTACCAGTTTTCACCACTTCAATCGCCTTTAGTTGAGCTTCCAGAACAATTTCATAGATAATTTTTTGTTCGGGGGTAAATTTACCATTAACGGGAAAAGTGCGGGTAATATCACCGTTATAGTAATTGTAGGCACAACCGGCATCAATTAATAAAAGCTCATTTTCTTGTACTTGGCGATCATTGTTGATATAGTGCAGAATACAGGCATTAGCACCACTAGCAACAATAGAAGGATAAGCAGGACCCATACCCCCTTCTAGGCGAAAAGTATGCTCAATTTCCGCTTGAATTTGATACTCGTAGTGACCAACTTTGGTGAATTCTCTGGCCCGATTATGTGCCTGGGCCGAAATAGCGGTGGCTTTGCGAATATTGTCCAATTCGGCTGCGGTTTTCAGCAAGCGCAAAGGATGGAGAATAAAATTAGTATCCTCTAAAGCAGTCGGTCCAGTGCCGCGACGGGGAAAAGTGGCGATTAATTTTTGCCAGTGATTAAGAACGTTTGTATTAAAAGTTTTGTCCCGTCCGAGATGATAATAAATTCTTTCGGCTTTTTCGAGATATTGGGGTAATTTTTCCTCCAATTCTTGGATAGAATAGGCCTCATCAGCACCAAAAATCTCCTTTGCTCCTTCCACACCGTGGAGATAGCCGGTCCAGGTTTCTTTTTCCGGGTCTTTTGGCTGCACGAACAGGATAAACTGATGTTCGGGGTGATGGGGTGCTAAAATCGCCACCGCATCGGGTTCATTAAATCCTGTCAGGTAAAAAAAGTCACTATCCTGACGATAGGTGTATTCTACGTCATTGTGCATGACCGCCATGGGCGCACTGCGAAAAATTGCGGTTCCATGGCCGATTTTTTCCATTACTTGCTGACGACGCTGCTGAAACTCTCTGCGATCGATGCCCATAGATATTCCTAAAAATGTCACAATAAGTCCTATAGTCTATCTAAATGAAGCAAGAGGACTCCCGTTAAATTTCTCCTTAATTAAAAATATACCAGAAATTAACGTAACGATGAATTGCGACCAGAATCTAAACTAACGCGACAGCGTTTACTTATTGGGAAAGGCTTGATTCTCAAGGTATGTATAAGCTTGACATATTTAAGCGGTAAGTGTGATACTCAAAAGATAGCACAGATGGGTTCAGGCTGATGTTAAATGTTTTAAAAGTGAGAATATACCCAAACAAAGAACAAGAACTAGCCTTAGCTAAAAACTTTGGTTGCGTTCGTTTCGTTTGGAATTACTACTTAAATAAAACTAACAATCAGTACCTAGAGACGGGTAAAGGAATGACCTACTGTGATATGGCAAAAGACCTTACCCAACTCAAGAAACAACCTAATTTTGAATGGTTAGCTGAGGCTACTGCCGCCACCTTGCAGCAATCATTGAAAAACTTAGAATCTGCTTTTAAGAACTTCTTCTCAACAAGAACAAAATTCCCTAAGTTTAAAAGTAAGCACAAAAAACAATCAATCCGTTATCCTGAAAGTTGTTCAATAAGAAATAATGGAATTAAGCTACCTAAATTAGGGGTGGTAAAAGCTAAGATTTCTCAAGTAATAAATGGCCAGATTAAGTCGGTAACTGTTTCTAAAACCAGTACAGATAAATATTTTGCTGCCATCTTGTTTGAGATGGATGACTCAACAACCATTGAAAAACTAAAAATATCAGGGATAGACCTGGGTTTATCTTCTTTGGTTACGGTTTTTGATGGTGAAACAACCTACAAGGTTGACCCAATCAAACCTACCAGAAAATACGCTAAACGTTTAAAGCGGAGACAACAAGCATTGTCTCGTAAAGCCAAGGGGTCTAATAATCGCCAAAAAGCCGTTAAGGAGGTAGCCAAGGTTCACGAAAAGATAGCCAATACTAGACAAGATTTTCTTCATAAACTCTCCAGAAAGTTGTGCGATGAAAACCAAATCGTTGTAGCCGAGAATCTTAGTATTAAAGGGTTAGCAAGGACTAAATTAGCCAAGTCAATACATGACGCTGGTTTTGGGATGTTGCTTAATTTCTTGGATTACAAGCTAGAAAGAGAGGGAGGAAAACTTGTAGAAGTTGACAGGTTTTATCCGAGTACAAAACTCTGTTCTTGCTGTGGATTTAAAAATGATTTGTTGACTCTCAGTATTCGTGAATGGATTTGTCCAGAATGTGAGAGTCATCACGATAGAGATGAAAACGCAGCCAAGAATTTAAGGGAAGAAGGTATGAGAATACTGTCAACAAATACCGATGGACAGTCGGAATTTCAAGCTTGGGGAGAAACTGTAAGACTCGTTGGTACTTGTACCCAAAAGCGGGTTTCTGTGAATCAAGAATCCTCCGTCACAGCCTCAGCTTGGCGGCGGGAGTGTCAATCCTACTATACCGCCGATGTTTTTAGTGATCGCATTTTTGGCGGTAATCCCCTGGCGGTTTTTCCGGAAGCATCTGGATTAACCCACACCCAGATGCAAAAAATCGCCGCCGAATTTAACTTCTCGGAGACAGTCTTTGTTTTTCCGCCAGAAACGCCCCAAGGCACTAAAAAAGTCCGTATCTTCACCCCCAGTACCGAATTACCCTTTGCAGGGCATCCTACCGTCGGCACAGCCTATATTTTAGCCCTAATCGGTGCTATTCCCCCCCACCAAGAAACCACGATTTATCTGGAGGAAGGAGTCGGTTTAGTACCAGTGAAAATTCTCATGGACGGGGAAAAACCGGTCTATAGTGAGTTAAAAGTGGCACAATTGCCAGAATTAGTGACGGATACTTATGCTCTCGATGATTTAGCGGCGATTCTTTCCCTAAGCGTTGCCGATTTCTTACCCGGTTATCCCCCCCGCGCCTTTTCCTGCGGTCTCCCTTTTTTATTCATCCCCGTTAGAAACCGAGATGTTTTAGGGAAAATAAAACTAAATCTAAGTCTCTGGTCATCATTATTGGGACAATCCCCCGCTAATTCCCTTTTTGTCTGCTGTTTTGACCCAGAATCACCCCAATCTCGTCTCTATGGCCGAATGTTTGCCCCCGGTTTAGGAGTTATGGAAGATCCCGCCACCGGTTCGGCTGTGGCCGCTTTAGCGGGCTATCTAGGGGGGTTAGAATCTTCTAGGGAAGGGATGAATCAATGGACGATAATCCAAGGGGTAGAAATGGGCAGACCCAGCAGTTTACAATTAAAGTTTCAGAAAAACAACCGGGCAATTACGGAAGTTTCTGTGGGTGGTGCATCAGTTCTAGTCTGCCAAGGCAAGATGATAATTGCCGATGGGGAAACAAAAAGCGATATAAAAAGGTCATTGTGAGAGTGGTGGCCGAAGTTGGTAAAAAGGAGATGAACAATGTTAGAACATTAAGACCTGCAAGGATCAATCTCGGTTTTGTGGGATGGATGACAATAAATTTGACAGGGTATATCGAAAAATATAAAATTTCTAGAGGGATAACCAAGGAAAAATACGGCAGTTATCTTAATGACGAGGCAGTAAGCAAAACGAGGTTATGCTTGGTTTTTCTGAGAAAACCTGTCAGCAGCCATGGAATATCTATAGTTAGAGCCTATTAAAATTAATCATTATGTTCACCTCTTATCAGGAACTACAAAAAGAACTTAGTTTGTCCTTACAAGACTTAAATAGTTTTGCCGACAAATTCCAAGAAAGTTATGATATCATCGTCTCACCCAACGAGGTTAACGAGCGGCACGGGGTGGGCGTTCTTTTAAAGAGAAATTTTCCCGATACTAGCCGGATAGTTTCCCTACGAACCACTAATCTCTACGAAGGAGATCAAGATTTTGGTGTTCAGAATTTTTGCCTAGATGTGCGCGGGTGTTCCTATGGGGAAATTTTAGTAAAAATTCAAAGTTTATTGGTTTATTTAAAACCGAAAAGAGTTTTAGTAATCCCATATTTTACCGAAGATTTTTATGTAGGGGCGGCAATTAAATCTCTCTTTCAGGTCCCCGTTTGTACCTACCTGATGGATGATCAGAACGTCTATGTTAATGCCGTCGAAGATGAAGCAGTTCAGAAATTACTCGATAGCAGCGATCTAATTTTAGGCATTTCTCTGCCCTTGTGCCAAGTCTATGAAAAAAAATACAGGCAGAAAATCTGGTTTATCCCTCCCGTGGTCGAAAGCTATCTGTTTCCCCCTGAAATTGTCATGCCTGATCTGATGGGGCGAGGCATTTTAATTGGTAATATTTGGTCTCAGAATTGGTTAGAAAAACTACGTCAGTTATGTCGGGAATCCCAAATAAAAATTGATTGGTATGGTAATCCCAATCGTCAATGGCTGCAATTCCAAGAGGAAGAATTAGCGCAGGATGGAATTTTCTTTCAAGGCTACTGTCCCCAGGCTGACCTAATTAACCGCCTACGTCAAGCTCCTTTCGCCCTTGTTCCCACTGGCAGTTCCGCAGAAGAACAGGATCGGCCGGAAATAGCCTATTTGAGCTTACCTTCCCGCATCCCTTTTATGGTCGCTGCTGCTAACACCCCCATTCTGGTGGTCGGACAGAAAGATAGTGCCGCCGCTAAATTTGTGCAAGATTTTGACCTCGGTTCTGTCTGTGATTACGCATCCGCAAGTTTTTTAACAGAAATTGCCAAACTCCGTACCCATAGCTATCAGCTAAAACTTCGTCAGGCTAGTCGTCAATTAGCCACCAGTTTAAAAGCTGACCATTTTGACGATTGGCTCTGGCGATCACTAGAACAGGGACAACCCATCGATAATCGCTTTGCCACCTTCCAGAACCACTGCGTCTGTGGCAGTGTTGTCATTACTGCCTGTGAAGTCAATCAGCAGCACGGCACTGGGCCATTAGTAAAAAGAATCTTTCCTGATAATCGTCAAGTTATTTCCATACGCTCCGCTAATCACTACGGTGGGGAACAGAATTTTGGGGCGTTCAGTCTGGTGCTTGATCACCGGGAACTATCGCGACCGGAAATCTTTCAATCTGTACTCAAAACTCTCGCACACAACCAGATTGAGAGCGTTTTTTGTGTCCCTTACTACGCCAGCAACTTGCTAACAGCGATCGCTATTAAGGAATTATTTAACGTTCCCCTTGCCACCTACATCATGGACGATCAGAATATCTGCGTTCAGGAGATTCCCGATGCTTTGATGAAAGAGTTTTTAAGCAAATGTTCCGTTCGTTTTGCCACCCATCCCGAACTCCGCGACGCTTACGAGAATAAGTACGGCTACAAATTTTGGCTCCTACCGGCGATCGTTCCCCACCGTCTAATTAGTAGTGAAGTTGCCGAAGTTTCTCCCCAACGCTGTCAAGAAAAATGGGGAGCTTTATTAGGGAGCATTTGGAGTCCCCAATGGTTCCAATCTCTTTTAGAGAGTATTGAAGGGGCAGGAATTAAACTAGATTGGTATGGCAATTCTAACTATTATTGGCTCAAAGAATCTGCCGCAGAATTAGAAAAATGGGGACTTTATAGCCAAGGACTTTATCCCGAAGAACAACTAGGACAACAACTACAAGCATATCCCTTTGTTATTGTTCCCACGGGGACCATGGACGAAAGAGATGATCGGACACAATTGTCTCGCCTTAGTTTACCCGGCCGGATTATTTTTAACCTCGCCACCGCTAACACCCCAATAATTCTTTTAGGCAGTAATAAAACCTCAGCCGCTAACTTTATTAATCGCTTTCAAATCGGTGTGGTTTGTGATTATACATCTGAAAGTTTGGCGGCAGCCGTGGACTACGTTCTTGACCCAGAAAATCAGCAGAGAATGCGAGAAAATGCCGTTAAGGTAGCGGCAAAATTCTCGGATCAAGGGATCAATCAATGGGTGCGGCAATCGATCGAACAAGAACAAGCGGCCGATGACAGATTTGAAGCGATTTTACCTCGATCGCCGATCGATTTAGTTCACTTTATTGAACCCCCCGTTCCCGCAATTATTTATAAAGATTATGCTCAAGTCTATCAAGTGATGCGACGTTTACGAGGGCAAAAATATCAGCCAGATTTTGTGGTTGATGTGGGAGCTTCCCACGGTATTTGGTCTCATACCGCTAGTCAATTATTCCCTGAAGCTCGCTTTATCCTCATCGATCCGCTAATCTCAAAATACGAGCAATCGGCCAGAAATTACTATATCTGTAATATTCCTAAAGCGGAATTACTAGAAATTGCCATCTCTAATCAAGCTGGTCAGTTAAGTTTTCAGGTTTCCCCCGATTTATACGGAAGTTCCTTGCTCACTCCCGCCGATTTTAGAAACTATGAAACGATTACAGTGGCGGTAAAAACCCTCGATCAGGTGGCGACAGATCAGCAAATTTCTGGCAGAGGAATATTAAAATTAGACGTGCAATGTGCCGAGCATATCGTCTTAGAAGGAGCCAAAGAATTTATCGCTCAGGTGGATTTAGTCGTTGCTGAACTCTCCTTTATTCGCTATGATCAGAACGCTCTCGTCTTCAATGAAATGCTTAATCTTTTGGATCAGCTTGGTTTCCGTTATTATGACGAAACCGGCGAATGGAGATCTCCCATTGATGGCACACTCCTCCAAAAGGAAGTGGTTTTTATTCGTCAAGATTTGTTAGTTCCCGAAACTAGCCGCAAAATTGAAAATTCTCCCAGTCAAGATTAATACATTTTACCTAATCACTAGCCAAAATGATCAAGAAATTATTAGCCAAAAATAAAATAGTTCAGCGAGTTAAAGCGGTCAAAGATTTATTTCTAGAAAAACTTGATTCACTCAGTCATGTCCAACTGGAACAAATCCAAAAACTGGAAAAACTGGAGAAACTTAATCAGCTTGATCCCTTAGATTTTAAGGTTGAGCAACTTAATAACTCCACGGAGCAAATCCGACAAGAAAATGCAGAAACCAAGCGAAAGGCTGATTTATCACTGGAAAATCAAGCTTTTTTGCTGAAGTTTTCCGTAGATATAATTAAAAATATGCAAGTATTGACGGAAAAACTCCAGACAAATCACAGCGAATCTCAAAAACAGCACCAATTAACTCTCGATACTTTCCAAAAAATAGCCAGCCAATCTCAAAAACAGCACGAATTAACTCTCGATACTTTCCAAAAAATAGCCAGCCAATCTCAAAAACAGCACGAATCAACTCTGGACACTTTCCAAAAAATAGCCAGCGATGTGCGATTAGACTCCCAAAAACATAGTGATACAATTATCGATTCTTTCCAGAGAATTTATGAAGCTTACCAACAGCAAAGCGATGCTGTTTTTGGAACCATACAAAAAATACAAGAAAATCTCCAGCAAATTAGCGAAGATAACCGCCAAATCTTTGAAGATATTCACTCTCAAAAATACAAAGTCATTATCGATCAAAAATATTTTCAAGATTTAGACATCGAATTAATGACTTATTTATATTCCTATCTTCCCCATCGTCTTGCAGTAGATATTGGTGCTAATCGGGGCGATGTTTCTAGTCGTCTCCTACAAGTTGGTTATCAAGTTTATGCCTTTGAACCTTTTCCTGCTGTAATCGATAAGCTGAAAAATCGCCTCGGTAATCATCCTAACTTTCGGCTTTTTCCCTTTGCTCTCGGTTCCGAAAATCAAACCCAAGAACTGCATATAGCCACCGATGAAACCCCAGACAACACCTATCAAGATGCCAGCTTTTATAACAGCTTAACTAAGCATTCTCTCTCGGAAGGTTTAGTATTTACCGATACTATTCCCGTTACTGTTAAAACCCTAGCCAGCCTCCACGATGGCGAGGAATTACCTAAAGATATTGGTTTGGTTAAAATTGACACAGAAGGCTTTGATTTAGAAGTAATCAAAGGTATGGGCAACTATCGTTATCCCGTGGTAGTTGCGGAATTTTGGGATAAAAATTTCCCCTTTGGTCGTTCGGGAGCGATGAATCAATTACCAGATTTAGTCAAGGCCATGAAAGAAAGAGATTATCATTGGCATCTAGTTATCTATCGTATTTGGGGCAGTTCCGACGTTAGTTATTACTGTAATTCTGCCTATTCCCTCGATAATTCTTGGGGCAATGTTTTCTTTTTCCAAGATTATCATGTCTTCCATCAAGCCTTACTTTGGTCTGCTTCCGTTATGCCAGCTACTTATTTTTCAGCTTAAATTGTAATTGGTAGAATTTTAGTTAAAATCTGCTAACAAATTAGAATGGAAAACAGCAATTAAAGAGTAAAATTATGGCAAGTAAATTTCAAGAGTATGTCAGTCAATCAGTTTCGGTTGAGGGCTTTTTTATGGAGCAAGCCGCCATAACTTGGGATTGCTTACTAAATTATCAAACTAACCATAATATCAAAGGTAATTTTTTAGAAATAGGAGTGTGGAAAGGAAAATCAGCTATTTTATCTTGTCTTCATGCTAACCCAGAAGAAACCTGTCTATTAGTTGACTTGATTATGTTTGACGAAGCCCAAGAGCTTCTCAGAAATGTACACTCTAACAGTAATTTTTATCGATGTAAATCTCAAAATTTTTGGCAAAATGAAGCTAATCTTCACCAGTTTTTTTCCAGCTGTAGATGGATCCACATAGATGGAGCCCATTCCGGTTCCGCTTGTTTTAACGATTTACAGATTGCTAATCAGCTTTTGAGTGAGGAAGGAATAATTTGTATGGATGACTTTTTTAACCCCAGTTATCCCCAAGTGACAGCCGCAGTTTTTAACTTTCTCGCTCAATTTCCTTTTTCTCTGAAAATTTTCCTGTGTGGTTTTAATAAAGGTTATTTAGCTCGCCCCTACTACTGCGACAACTATCTTCGTTATTTATTGGAGAATTTTCATAATGATTTATCGATGATAAACTATTCAGAAAAAATCACTCTCTACAAAACCTCTATGCCAGGAGATTTTAACTGCTTTGGTATGCGTGAATATCAAGGCAAAAAAATTGTGGGACTAGATGAAGATGACAGCAAAATCTTCATCTAGAGTTAAGTAGGTAGGCGTTAAAAATTATCAGACACCCCCCTTATCAAGGGTTGATTCATGAATCAACCCTACCATGAATCAACCCTTGGGACTAAGGGGGGATCGAACCTAAAATCCATTTTTAACTTAATTATAACCAGCTACTTAGACTCTATAGATTAATTGCTCAAAAACAATTATTGGTTGGAGACAGAACAGAATTGGGTAGGGATTATGACTCACAACAATAATAGACTTAAAGAGAATTACCAAAAAATGCTTGATGACTTAGATCCTCAAGTCCTCCAATTGGATCGACAGGTATTTAAACGACTACAAAACCTAGGTTACACCCCGAGGGTGATCTTTGATGTGGGTGCTTCTAATAGTGGCTGGTCCTACTATATCAAACAGGTGCTGCAGGAAGCTGAATTTTATCTCTTTGAACCCCTCATCGACTACAGCAGCGACTATCGGGAATTAATCTCAGAAATCCTGCGAGTCTATCCCTCCTTTCATCTGTATAAATACGCCCTAGGTGAAACCTGCGGCGAGGTGACGATGAATGTTTCCACGGACGTGGTGAGCAGTAGCCTCTTGCCAACCGGTGATGATAGTCAGCCCACCACTCCCATCTCGGTGCAAATGTTAACAATTGATGACGCAATTGCCCGACTTGGTTTACCCCATCCCCAAGTGATCAAAATTGATACCCAAGGCTCGGAGTTGTCTATACTTAAAGGAGCCGTCAAAACCCTACCTAAAGTCGATGTTCTCTTTCTCGAATGCTGGCTCTATCGGGGCTATGGCCAAAAAACTCCCCTCTTAACCGAAATCGCCGATTGGTTATTATCCTTTAATTTTCGGCTTTGGGATGTGGCCGATGCCTATCGCGATCAAGGGGGAGTGCTAACCACATTAGATTGTATTTTTGTAAATACTCAAGCCGGTATTGCCCCGATTTGGTACTATGAGAACTAGAGTGGCTTGACTTTCCTAACCCGTCTAGTCCTTGCCGTGCGAGGGAAAAGAAGAACAGTCTATTTTCTTCCCAGATATCCGACAGACCAAGTACCAAGTGGGAGAGCAAGGGACAGGATTAAACAGTCCTTAGATCACTATTTCGGGAAGGGGAAACTGAGCCATACTTAAGAGGGCTTTTCCTACCCCCAGTTTTTCCTGCGGGAAAAACTTAGGGTCAAGCCACCATTCAGACTGTCCAAGGAATAACTTTTTTATGTCCACAGGATTTCTACTTGCCCAAACCAGAAAAATTTGTTATAATTTTATCCGAGTAGCCGTTAGGGTCCCCCGACCTCTAGACGAACTCAAATTATCATAACCGTGAGGAGTTGAGATTAAAAACATGGCAATCAGTCCAGAAGTGTACGCTTCGTTAAATATTCTTTATGCTTCCCAAGCTCCGTCAGCCTCTGACATTAGCTTGTGGCAGACTAACCCTAGCTTGACATCCCTGACCTGGGAAGAAACGGTTCTTGTTTTCGCCACTTCGACCGCAGCCCAAGAAACCTATCCCCTCCTAGCTGCCCCTGGAGCCGCCACCGATGCTACCAGAAAGCAGTACGTTCTAGAGGTCTTTAACAATGCCTACGGCCTACAAGAAGCCGATTTAGACCCCGCCGAGATTGACTACTGGGTTGAATGGCTCGGTCTCACCAATTCCGACGGTAGTCCCGCCGACAGCGATGGCAACGGCATTCCTAATATTTTAGATTTCCCCATCGTCCTTAACCAGTACCAGCCCCCCGAAATCCAACAGGCCCTGGTCAACCGGGCAGAAGTAGCTCTTGATTTCGCTGCCCAGTTCCAACTGCAAGGTATTACTAGCTTTACCGAGGAAGACTACAACACCTCTTGGAGCATCCTCGAAACCGTCACAGCAGAAGAGGCTAGTGTTACTGCGGCCAAAGACCTTAATATTTTGGCGGCCCAGGCGGCGGCTGGTGTGGGCAACAGTGCCATCCTCACCGCAGGTGTGGACATACTCACCGCCAATAGCTTCCTCGCTCCGACGGTCAATAATTTCGGTCAGTTTAACTCCACCTTCAACAGTGGTGACAATCTCACCGGTTCTGGCACCAACCCCACCTTGACAGTTCTCAACACCGGTGGAGAAACCCTCAGTACCGGTCCAGTGCTACCGACGATGAAGGGCATCGAGACCCTCAACGTGGTTAATACGGGCAAAGGCCTCTTACAGGTATTCGGTGCTAATGTTGTTGGGGTTAAAAATGTTGACCTATCAGATAGCACAAAAGGACTTGATCTCAGCAACTTCCAGACGGCGGTAGAAAAAGTCTCGGTCAATCGTACTGGCCTCACTGTTGACGTACCACTCACTATCACTATTGCGGGTGCCGCTCTAGCGGGTGACGAAGATGCAGTGGCTGTCACCCTCAATCAGGTGGGTAGCTTCAGCCCCGTCACCGGTGCTGCTGCCACTTTCTTAACCTTATTACTTAGTCCGGTATCGGGTAACAATGGTTACGAAAAGATTTCCATCGAAAGCAAGGGTTTAGCCAACGCTGTGGCGGCACTAACCGCCACAGGCTCGCAGGAAATCACCATCACTGGAGATCAGGATCTCCTCATCGCTGCTGCTCTCCCCAACACCGCCACCAAGCTGGACGCTTCTGCCCTTGAAGGTGATCTGGACGTTACTGCGGGCAACGGTACAGTGGATTTCCTCGGCGGCAAAGGTAATGACACTTTCCGTTTCAAGGCAGGTGAGTTCACTGCCACCGATAAAGTGGACGGTGGCGACGGTGCCAACACTTTAGCAGTAGCGGCGGCAGATGCAGAAACCATTACCGCAGCCGATACCAACATCAAAAATACCCAAAGCCTGACCTTATCTACTGGTGGCACGGCTACCAAGACTCTCCGGGCTGACCTAATCGGTGATAAGATCACCACGGTGACCCTAGCCGCAGTAACTGCCGGTGACTACACGATCCGCTTTGCCGCAGGTGCCAACTCGGTTAACGTCTTAAAGAATACATCTGTTGGTGCTACTCTGAACGTACAAGCCAATGGTGGTGGTAACAAGGATTCTTTGACCTTCACCATCGACGGCGATGATCCCGGAACTCCTTTGCAAACAGAAAAGGGTAACATTCCTGTCGGCAACCTCAACCTGAATAACACCGACACGCCTAACCTCTCGATCGAGCAACTTAATCTTGTCGTCAATAACTCTGGCGCTGGTAATCATAAAATTGGCGCAATAACCCTTCCTCAGACCCCTGGTGTGGTGGAAACCATCACCATCACTGGTAACTCCAGCCTGACAATCAGTGGTGCAGTGACAGCCGAGAAATTGGATGCTTCTGGTCTGACGGAGGCAACCGCTGGAACCACTGGTTTAACCATGACGAAAGTATCTAACCCGGGAGCTACTGAGGGAATTAACCTCACCGGCTCCACTTTCGATGATGCTCTGTTTGGTAGTAAGAACAATGACTTCATCAGTGGCGGTACTGGAAAAGACACCATCACTGGTTCTGGTGGTTCTGACCAAATCACACTAGGGGATGGGTTCGATACGGTTATCTTCACCAAGGCTGTGGCTGGAAATCAAGCGTTAAATGAGCAAGATAAATATAGCACCGTCACCGATTTCCTCACTGGTGGAACCGCTACTACCACCGACCTCATTACGATTTCAACCGCTGGTGTTAGTGGTGCTACTGCCCCCTTAGAGACCCTTAAGAATACTGCTGTGGCTGCTGCTGATGCGGTGGCGACTACCTCGGTGGCCCAGGGTGCTACGGTTGACCTATCAACCTCTACGGCCAATTTCCTCAGACTCACGGGGACAGGCAATATCGTGGCGGCTAACACCGCACAGGAAGGCTTTAATGCCGCGATCGCTGGTGGACAGATCAAGGTTGCTGCGGCTGGTATTGATATTCTCACCTCCTACTACGATTCGGCTAATAAACAGATGGTATTGGGTGTAGTCAATAGTGGCGATGACAAGATTAAAGCGACAGATGCTTTCACCGTCATTTCCCGCGTGGCGATGACTGATGGAGATTACGCTAACTTCGGCAACGCTCAGTTTACCACTTTCATTGCTTAATCCTCTGCCCCTCGGCTAGAAAAAACCTCCCCTTATCGGGGGGGTTTTTGGTTTTTTCTAGTTCTAGGGTTCTACCTTTGCCTCCTGTGAGTAACGCACAGAAAACGGGTTTCTCCGAGAAACCCGTTTTCTACCTTTGCCCCTACTTTTTCAGCTTTTCTGGGGGAAGTAGTAGGGTTAATTCATGAATTAACTCTCATAGTAGGGTTAATTCATGAATTAACCCTACCCTTGATCCCCCCTTAATCCCCCCTTGATAAGGGGGGTGTCGATCCCCCCTTCCCTCCTTGATAAGGGGGGTGATAGCTTCAATTTCCTCGCGACTTTTCTGGGGGAAATCGCTTTAAGAGTTCCTGCTTGGAACAATGGAGAAGTAAAGGAGTAAATTCTTCTGGGGACAATTGTAAAATCCGGCTGATAATAGCTTGCAGTGGTGGGTCTAACTCACCAAAACGGACTCGGAGCAGGTTTTCCACCACCAGACGTTCCCCCTCTTGCAGACCCCGTTCTAGACCCCGTTCTAGACCCCGTTCTTCTCCTTCGGCCAGTGCCTCTTGATAGACTCTCGTTTGTTTTAAATCACTTAGTCCAAACATAGCTTCAATTTCCTTGCGACTTTTCTGGGGGAATTTGTAAATAATGATACTTTCGATTAGATTAATTAACTGCCGTTGACTGGACTGGTCGGTGATTTCTTCTCTGGTGCGCTCGATTAGGGTTTGAGCAGTTCTCACCGCTGCTGTTTCCGACTCTACTACTAATTTAATCACACCAATTCCTAAGGAGGGATTGTCCCTTGGGGCCAATTCATCGAGATAAATGCGTCTAACACTCGATAAATTGAGGATTTCGCCAAAATGTAGGGATTGTTCCCGTTCCACCCCACGATGGGGATAAATGACGACAATTTGCCAGGGGTGAGGTGGTTGATATTGTTTTAAAAATAGGAACAATTCCGCAAAAAGTCGATAGTAGAGGGTGTCGTCTGGTTGGAACTGCACTTCCACTAGGTAGAGGGGTTGCTGAATATCTTCTCTGAGTGGCATAAATAAGCCATCGAGACGGAAAGAGAGTTGTTTCACCTCTTGGGAGGTGAATTGATAGTTTGCTGCTCCCGGTTGCGGTTGTCCGATTAGGTCAAAGAAACTGTCCGGAAAACGCAGGAAGATTTGGTAAAAGAGACTGTCAGTTTTCACGAGAAATCTCGCTTCTAGGGTTTATTGGCAGTTGCCGAATTGTTTGGCTAAACGGTTAATACTCTAGTATTAATAGACATTGTATAATTTTTTCTCCTTGCTGTCACCAACAAAAATCTAGGGGACATGGCTCTTTTGCTGTATAATCAAGTCTTAATTTTAGGAATTGTCATTATATTTGAGGAAAATCTATGAGTTGGACAGAAGGATATGTATCGGAAGTTAACTACACTAGCGGCTTTTACGGCGAGTTAAGTCCCCTAAAATTAGGTTTAGCGACTCTGATTAAATCGATTCAACCCCCCGATTCTAGCCAAGAATTTACCTATTGTGAATTGGCCTGTGGTCAGGGTTTTACCACGAATATTTTAGCGGCTACCTATCCCCACGCCCAATTTTATGCCAATGATTTCAATCCTAGCCATATCGCCACAGCTAGAGATTTAGCGGCCAAGGCGGGAATGAAGAATATTCTTTTCTTTGATGATAGTTTTGAGGAATTTTTAGAGCGAGATTTACCTCAATTTGACTTCATCAGTCTGCACGGAATTTATAGCTGGATTACTGCCAGAAATCGCCAAGCAATAGTTGATTTTATTCGCCGCAATCTCAAGGTGGGGGGATTAGTTTATATCTCCTATAATGCCCTTCCGGGTTGGTCGGCGGCGATGCCGATGCAAGCTTTAATGTTACGTCATGGTCAACACAGTTCCGAGTCAATTTTAACCCGCATTGAACAGGCTCTTAATTTTACGGGAGAATTATTAGAAGCTAATGCTAGTTATTTTGTCCAAAATCCAATTTTAAAAAGTCGTTACGAGCGCCTGAAAGACCAAAATCGTTATTATTTAGCTCACGAGTATTTCAATCAGGAATGGAATTCTTTTTACTTCGATGAAGTGGCGAAAGAATTAGAGGATGCTAAACTTAAATATGTGGGTTCCGCCCATATTAATGATCATATTGATATGGTCAATCTCTCCCCAGCAGCCCAAGAAAAATTAGCAAAAATCAGCGACCCAATCTATCGGGAAGTAGTGCGAGATTTCTTCGTTAATAGCCAATTCCGTCGTGATATTTTTAGTCGAGGCTCTTTAGGTTTAACCAACCAAGAACAGCTTAAACAACTACAAGAAACCCGGTTTGCTCTACTTGTTAATCCCGCAAATATCAAGTTCGAGCAGCAGTTCCCCGTGGGAGAAGTTAAGTTACAGGAGGCAATTTATCAGCCAATTTGTCAGGTTTTGGCGGAATCTCCCCAAACTTTACTGCAACTACAAAATCACCCCAAAACCTCAAATATTAACTTAAATGGTCTTTACCAAGCTCTCGTGATTTTAACTGGTATTGGCTATATTCATCCTGCTGTGGATGAGCAAACTTGCCAACAACGGAAACCATCTACTGATGCTTTTAATAATGCAGTGAAAGCGAAAGCAGTCTATAGTGAGGAATTAAGCTTTTTAGCTTCTCCTTTGATTGGGACTGGAGTAGTGGTCAATCGTTTAGAACAATTATTCCTCTTGGCTAAATCCTCTAACCAAGATGCCGTACAATTTGTTTGGCAAATTTTGGCAAGTCAAGGCAAAAAAGTGGTTAAAGACGGGAAAACTTTGGAAACAGAGGAGGAGAATATTACTCATCTGAAAACAGTGTACGAGGAGTTTAGTAAAGAACGTTTACTAACATTGCAAAAACTAGGTATTTAGTAAATACTAAGTAAGTGATCTCATTGTAACCGGCTACTTAGATAGGTGGTGCTTTACGACGGATTTTTACTTTCTACGTTTTACTACTTAGTTGATGATAGGTGGTGCGTTACGACGGATTGTTGCCTTCAAGTCAAAGCAGTAATTTTTGCCGTCTAACGCACCCTACGTTTTACTTAGACGGATTTTTACCTTCAAGTCAAAGCAGGAATTTCTGCCGTCTAACGCACCCTACGTTTTACTTAAATGGTCGTTAACACAGTAACATCTACTAAGTGCCTTGCTTTCACTAGCGGGGAATATTGACCCCGATAATTGCCACTTTTCTGGGGTATGGGGGGAAGCACCCAGAATCTGAGATGCTTCCCCTATCTCGACTAATTTTTTGCCTTGACAAGACCTAGTTAAAAACCCCCACCCTAGCTAGGTTGCACGAGATTATTTAAGCCATAAACCACTTTAGCGGTGATAATCTTATCCTTATCGGTAAGTTCTTCTAACACCTCTTTTCCCTCGACTAAATAGCCAAAAACCGAATAACGACCATCCATGAGATTAAACCCCGGAGGAGTTAATTCATTATCGAATTTAAAGAAAAAGAATTGCGAGGAACCTCCGTTAGGATTAGTATCCGGACGCGCCAAGGCCAATGCACCGAAAGCGTTAAAAGGTAAGGCGAGACTGGGTAAGTAAATCCCTAATTCTTCGAGAGTATTGCCATAAACTGGTTCTTCTTCCCCTTTAATCAAAATTTCTAAGGGAATAGAGCGATATTGCTTAGTTTTCGGGTCAATAAATCCCTCTTCTGCACCGACGGGATCCCCAGTTTGGACAACGAAATTATCTTCGCTGCGAATGAAGGGTAAACCGTCATAAAAACCCCGTTGGACTAAATCCACAAAGTTACCCCCATTAACCGGAGCGCTGTAACCATCGACAACGATAGTTAAATCCCCTTTGGTGGTCTGCATCTCTACGGTGGCACGTCCTCGCAATTGCGGCAAGTTAGCGTATTCCGGGGGAACGTTAAAGGGAAAACCCACCACCATTAATTCTTCTAAAGCGGTGATATTATTGAGCAATTCCCGTCTGGTTGACCAAACTGCCTCTTTATCCTTCGCTTCTACGGCCGTATCGAGGGATGCCACTCCCGTTTTCAGTTTTTCGATTAATTCCTCTCCTTGGCTTTTACTTGCTTCGGGAACACTATCTAAGATAGCGTTGCTTTTGGTAGAAAGGGCATAATTGGCATCCTTGACATCTTTTTTAATCGGACTCCAACGTTTGGCCCGCAGATGTTTGGCAATATCTTCGATCGATTGTTGCACTTGACGAATTGGTTTATTATCTATGGGTAAGGCATTGCGTAAAATAGCAGTGGGATCCGTTACCGCGTCACCCTGAGCAAGCACAGCTAAAGCAGGAGCAGTCCCCTTAACCGTGAACAGACTTAAGATTAAAAATAGTGCTAGGGCGATACTAGCACCGCTTTTTAAGAAAAATTTGCCCGATTCCCGTAATCTTGTCTTTATTTTCATATTTTGGTCGGTTCCTCAATGGCTATACCTATCCAAAATACTTGTAGGCTTTTAGGGGAACCCTTGTCAATAGCTGAGAAAACCGATCGAAGTCATCAGTTATCAGTTATCAGTTATCAGTTATCAGTTATCAGTTATCAGTGATCAGTTAAGTAGGTAGGTGGAATTAAATATAAGATGAACGTAGAACGTAGGTTGGGTTGAAGCATGAAACCCAACGCCCGCTCATGTTACGCTACCGCTAACCCATCCTACAAATAATTGTGCCTCCCCACTTATCAGTTATCAGATGTGAGTTTTCAGTTCACTGATTACTGTTTACTGTTTACTGGACGGCTACGCCGTGCCTTTGGCAACACTGAAAAAAGCTCCCCACTTCCCCAATTCATAATTTATAATTCATAATTCCCACTCCCTTTTTTATCTTTTGACTTCTTATGACTATAATTGTCGATTATCGCTTTCCTCCCGCTATTAATGCCGAAAAACAGGCAAAAACGATCGCTATCGGTCAAACCGCCGGCACTTGGAGCGATCGCCACAGTCATCGTCAAGAGCAGCTGCAACAACACCTAGGGGAAGTGGTGGGGATCAGGGAGGAAGCCGACGGTTATAAGGTGGCTAGGGTGCGTTTTCCCCAGATAAACGTTGAAAATGACATCGCCAGTCTTTTAACCATGATTTTCGGCAAATATTCCATGGCTGGAGCCGGAAAAGTGGTGGGGGTGTACCTCCCCGAAAACTACGGCACAAAAGCCAAGGTGGGAATCACAGGAATTAGGCAACGTTTGGGGGTTTATGATCGACCTCTAGTCATGGCAATTTTTAAACCCGCTTTAGGACTATCGGCGCAAGATCACGCCGATATCCTGCGAGAAGTGGCTTTTGCTGGCTTAGACGTGATTAAAGATGATGAAATCATGGCGGATCTTCCCGTGGCTCCCACCCACGAGCGCCTAGATTGTTGTCGCCGGGTTTTGGAGGAAGTGCGGCAGCAAACCGGCAGAAATGTTCTCTATGCGGTCAATGTCACTGGAAAAGCGGACGAATTGCAGAGAAAAGCCCGTTTATTAGTGAAACATGGGGCTAATGCCCTGTTATTAAACGTTCTTACCTACGGTTTTTCCGTTTTAGAAGCTTTAGCCAGTGATCCAGCGATCGATGTGCCTATTTTCGCCCATCCTGCCTTTGCTGGAGCGATGTGTGCCGGTAGCGATACGGGATTAGCCTATTCTGTGGTTTTGGGGACGATGATGGCCCACGCGGGAGCCGATGCGGTGCTATATCCCGCCGCTTACGGTAGTTTACCCTTCGATCCCCAGGAGGAGGGCAAAATTCGCGATATTTTGCGCGATAGAAACGTTTTTCCGGTTCCCTCGGCCGGTATTCGTCCAGGTATTGTTCCCCAGGTCCTTGGGGATTACGGACGTAATGTTATCCTCAATGCGGGAACCGGAATTATGGACCACCCATCGGGACCGGCCAGTGGTGTGAGGGCTTTTTTTGAAGCTTTAGGGAGAGTGGAAGCGGGTGAGTCTTTTGATCCCGCCAATTTGCCTGAAGGAGCCTTAAAACAGGCAATTCTAGAGTGGGGTTAAGCTCAATTCTTTCAATGCACTATAGACACATTTTGTCAAGCATTTTTATCAAAAATTAACAAATAACTTCCCGTTTTAGATAGGGTTGCAGCACTTCTGGCACTTTTACCGTCCCGTCTGCCTGTTGATAATTTTCTAGGACAGCGGCCATAGTACGACCGATCGCCAATCCCGAACCGTTGAGAGTGTGGACAAAATTAGTGCCTTTTTGTCCTTTTTCTTTAAAGCGAATATTTGCCCGTCGTGCCTGAAAGTCTCTAAAATTAGAACAACTGGAAATTTCCCGATAGGTATTAGCCGAAGGTAGCCACACTTCTAAGTCATAACATTTAGCGGCCGCAAAACCCAAGTCACCGCTACACAATTCAATCACCCGATAGGGCAACTGTAAAGCTTGCAGGATTGCCTCTGCATTAGCGACTAAACTTTCATGTTCCTGAGCAGAAGCGTCAGGATGGACGATTTTGACCATTTCCACCTTATTAAATTGATGCAAACGGATCAAGCCCCTCGTATCTTTGCCATAGCTGCCCGCTTCTCGACGAAAACAGGGAGTATAGGCACAGTGTTTTATCGGTAATTGCTCCGATGAGAGGATTTCATCGCGATAGAGGTTAGTTACGGGTACTTCTGCCGTTGGTGCTAACCAAAGCTCATCATCTCGACATTTAAAGCTTTCTTCCGCAAATTTCGGCAGTTGTCCCGTCCCGCGCAGGGAGTCACTATTAATTAAAATTGGCGGTAAAACTTCTGTATAACCGGCGACAATATGGCGATCGAGCATAAAATTAATTAAAGCTCTTTCTAGGGCTGCCCCGAGCGCGATAAGATTAACAAAACGACTCTGGGCGATCTTTACTGCCCGTTCAAAGTCTAAAATGCCCAATTTTTCCCCAATTTCCCAGTGAGGCAAAATATTCGGGTTGGTGGGTTTATATTCCTCTCCCCAGCGTTTGACTTCGACATTTTCCCGTTCATCCTTACCGATGGGAGTGGTTTCACTGGGTAAATTGGGTAAATCTAAGATTTTTTGGTCAATGGCCGCTTTAATCTCTTTTTCCTGCGGTTCTAATTGAGCTAGTTTACTTTTAATCTCGTTTCCTTCTGTTTTCATTGCCAAAATTTCGGGACTGTTGACATCGCTGCCACTTTTAACTTTTTGTCCCACCAGTTTACCGATTTCGTTACCCCGGGCCTGTAAACTGCTGCGTTCTTGCTCTAAAGCCTTCTGTTGTTGATTTAACTGGAGAATAGGGGCAATATCATAACTACCTCCCCGACTATCTAAGCGTTTCTGTACTTCCTCTGGATTTTCTCTAATTTGCTTTAGGTCTAACATGGTAAGTGGGTGGGTGGAATTAAATATAAGATGAACGGAGAACGTAGGTTGGGTTGAAGCATGAAACCCGACGCCCGCTCATGTTACGCTACCGCTAACCCATCCTACAAATAATTGTGCCTCCCTACTTACAAGTCAGTAAAAAATAAAAATTAAGTGGGGGAGTCGGGGAATTGGCAGCCTGAGGGGAAATGTTCTCAACCCCTAACCAATGGTCAATAATAACTCAAAACATAACTAAAATATCGGTTAAAAGCCGCCGGTAAAATTAGCGGCAGCGGAAACTGGGGTATATTTAATTTTGGTGTCTGGAGTTAAGTCTCATGCTCAAATATCTGCCTGTTAAATTCCTGCGTTTTTTAGCGATTAGCTGTCTTGTAACGTTAATTTCTCTAGGATTTGCCCGTTTACACCCCGTTAAAGCTAATCCCACCCTCATAGCTCAAAATGCTTGGGCCGGGGCCTCCTTCCCCGTGGAAAACTTTCAAACCTATACCTCTGGTTTCGGTTATCGTTTCTCCCCCATTGATGGCAGTCAACAATTTCATGCCGGGTTAGATCTGGCCGCACCCTTGGGCAGTTATATTCGCAATTGGTGGACTGGCAGAATCGTCGAATTATCCGATCATACAGGCTGTGGCACCATGATTAAGATGCAATCGGGTCAATGGACACATATTTATTGTCATCTCATGGGTTCGGTTCAATCCGACAGCCGTGGTACTTTTTTGATTGACAGGTCAGGAGGAATCGTCCTTACTCTCGGTCAGGATATACCGGCAGGGGCCCGCATGGCTAGAGTGGGAATGACAGGACGCACCACCGGACCACACCTGCACTGGGGACTGATGTACGGCAATCAATACGTTGACCCCGCTTTGGTTTTAAATGCTATGTACGGCTCTAATCCTTCCGGTAATAGTTAAGAGAATCTGCGATCGCATTCTGTTGGGAAAAAACATCGCTGCCCGGATTTAGTGAATAACGAGGGACACTGCTAAAATTAAGCTGATCGATTCAGGTATATCCAGATAAAATGCGAATATTAACCCTTGTACCGGGAGGAATTAGCAATCAACTGCTGTTTTTTCCCACTCTAGAAACCCTCCAGCAAACTTACCCCCAAAGCAGCATTGATGTTTTGGTCGAACCTAGAGCAAAGGCTGCCTATCGTCTCTGTCCCCAGGTTAGGGAAGTGCTTTTATTTGACTATCGAGATCAGTACGGATTAGCGGATTATTTAAATATTTTGGGAGTAATTCGGGACCGGGAGTACGAAATCGCCATTAGTCTCACCAATCGTCCTGCTATCAACCTTTTACTCTGGTTAAATGGTGTTCTTAACCGTATAGGCTATGAAAATAATGGCAGCTGGTTCTTATCGCAACAAGTACCCCAGCCAACGGAAGGCTATCTAGCGGATAATTATCACGCACTGGTCAAAGGGTTAAAGATTGCCGCACCCTGTCCACCTTTAAAAATAACATTGAATCGGGATGATATCGATTGGGCCCAAATGGAGCAGCAACGCCTCAATATCAAGGATAGCGGCTATATTCTCCTCTACGCCGGCGGTAGCGATCTCAGCATCAGCCAAGGACTGGAAACGCTTTATCCCCTAGAGAGTTGGCTAGAAATTATCCAAGGCATTCGCCATCAACAACCGGAGTTGCCAATTGTCGCAATCCAGGGAGAACTAGATGAAGCTTGGGTTTTAGCCCTCAAAGCCATGGATAATAACTTAAAAGTGTCCAGAACGGGCGATATCGGTAAAATGGCGGCTATGATCGCCGGTGCTAATTTATTATTAGCTACCGAAAGTGTCCCTTTACAGTTAGCCGTGGCCGTGGGAACCTATACCCTCTCTCTGCTGGTTCCTTCGTTGTCTAAGAGAGTTTTACCGAGTGGGGGAGAGCTACATCGATATATTGAAGCTAATACGGGAAAAGTCGCCGATATTACCCCCGAAACTGTCCTGAAAAAGATTTGGGGCCAGTAAAAAATCGGGTTTTGATCGCTTTTCTCTGGGATCGAAACCCGAAAAAAAATCAGCATCAAAGCTCAATTTTGCGATTGAGATAACTGACTTTTCAAGGATTCTAGGGAGGCCCAACGACCATCGATGGCAGTCTTTTCCGGAAGAAGAAAATCGGGTGGTTGACAATTGGCTCCGCAGAGTTGACGGGGGGGTAAAGTTAGACATAACTGCTCGTATAACCACATTTGCGGGTCAAAATCCCCGTTAGGATCGAGGGTTTCCGAGAGGTCTTCGTAGGCTATTTCTCGCTCTAGAGGATAGGAGCTATCGTAGTCTTTATTTTTGTCTAGCCAGATTAATTCGGAAGTGTTTAATTGCAGACGATGATTATATTGTTGTAAACAGCGATCGCAGGTTAAAGTGACGATGGTTTCCGCTTTCACCGATACTTCCAAAAAATTGCCCCCATGTCTAACCAACAAGGTTCCCCGCACCGGTGTCAAGGTTTCTAGACCGGGGATAAAATTATCGGTGATAATCACTCTTTGTCGATCAGGAGATTTGAGGAGGTGGGGGATAAAAATAGTTTCCATAGATAACTCCTGTATCATTTATCGGGTGTCAACTGCGTTAGCGAGTAACGCCACCATAATTGCTCGGTGACAATCTTTCCTTTATCAGCTTATCGCAGCCCTCGCCTCTAGAGACATAGACCAGTCCTAGACTTTGGGGTGTGGGGTGTAGGGTGTGGGGTGTGGGGTGTGGGGTGTGGGGTGTGGG
>NZ_JAPZQJ010000460.1:0-20747 GCF_027530405.1 Microcystis sp. LE19-41.2A
TCAGGTGGTCAACTACCTAATTTTCAGGGAAAAAGTACCTGAATTTTCCCCCGATCCCCGCAATGGCTGGCACTTTTTGAGGGGAAAAAAGTCCAAAAGTCTTATCCAACAAGGTTTTTAGATTTATTCAGCAAACCCTAAGTAGTCTTGATCATCACTGCTGACTAAAATTTGCAAATCTTATTTTTCCCCGATGTTTTCCCCCATACATTCCCCGGTCTTTCCCCACTCACTCCCCAGTTTTCCACAGTTTACCCAGACTTTTCCACAGGCAACAGCGATAGAATCGGCACTTGCTTCCAGAAAAAATTAATCTTGATTGTCAAAATACCCATCGATAGATACTGAGTTACTGTTAAGTTAAGTAAATAAAATCTAGCTCTAACCCTTATTCCCTCGTAAATATTAAGTTTTTCTGAAGCATTCCTTTACATCTGGTAATATTGCAACTCCCCCCAACTTGGCTCACAATAGTCCTTACTGTCCACTGCACCAGTCAGGGATTTCCCCACTTCCGATCAGAGGTAAACGATATGAATACATCAGTCAGTATCTTGGCAGAAATCCCCGAAATCCTCCACCAATCCCTACAACAATATCTAGAAACTCACCCCAGTTGGGATCAAGATGGTGTGTTTACGGCGGCCATATCATTTTTTCTACTTAATTGTCAATCCTCCGAAAGGATGAATTTTGAGGAGCAAAATAGCTGTGCCAAGGTTTATCTAGAAACTTTGTTCCAGCGCTCGGAGTGCTAATTCGGGGATAATAAGAGTCGGGTCATGGTTAAAAACCCGATTTTCCCCTATGAATTCCGATAAAACCCCTAATTTAATCATTCCTCAGCTAATTATCGGTTTGGGTAATCCTGAACCCAAATATGATCGCACCCGTCATAATATCGGTTTTGAAGCTGTGGACTCATTAGCACGGGATTGGGGGCTATCTTGGCAGGAAAACAAGCGATTTCAAGGTTTTATTGCCGAAGGTGACAGTCCTCTCCCGGGCAAAATTCGTCTTTTAAAACCCCAAACCTATATGAATCGCTCCGGGCAATCGGTGCGAGCGGTGCTGGACTGGTATAAACTGGAGCCGGAGTCGATTTTAGTCATTTACGATGATATGGATCTGCCCCTAGGCCGGTTGAGAATCCGTCTATCGGGATCGGCTGGCGGACACAACGGTATTAAATCGATGATTGCCCACGTTGGCACGGAAAGCTTCGCTCGTTTACGCATAGGAATCGGTAAATCAAGCGAAAAAGCAACTATTTCCCACGTTTTAGGCCGATTCACCCCCCAAGAAAACGAAGTCATCTTGAAAGTGTTAGACTTGTCCAGAAAAGCGATCGAACTTGGTCTCAAACAAGGGTTACAAAAGGCAATGAGTCTCTACAATAATCAAAGTGTAGAGATTGGTTCTGATCTATGCTGATAGCAAATAAGCCTGATTTTAGTAATGGTTATAATAGCCATTTTCGTCTATACTCTTACAGAACCCTTGGTCAAATTTTGATCGCCCTTTGCTAGATTAGGTCAATTTTTATCCTCGATATTAGCAGTTTAAGTATGATTAATCGCCAAAGTTTGCTGAGATTCGCCCACAAGTTTAATCTCATTTTATTGATAATCGCTACAGTTTTTTGTCTTTGGAGTAATCCTGCTTTTGCCCATCGTCCCCATGATGTAATTAGTCAAGTGGAAGTTTCTCCCGATTTCCAGACAGATAATACAGTATATATCTTGGTGCGAAATAACTTTTATAAGTCTAGGGATGGAGGTAGCAACTGGACAAGATTAATTCAAGGTTTAGATTATACGGGGGAATTAAGTTCCTTATCCCTATCTCCCCTCAATAAAAATATTCTCTATCTAGCTTCAAGATCCGATGGTATTTATAAAAGTGAAGATGCGGGGGAATCTTGGCAGAAAGTTAATCAGGGTTTAGCAACTAACTTTATTAACTTTGTACAAATTGCCCCTTCCGATCCCAATATAGCAGCAGCAGTGGGATTAGAAAAAGGGGTTTATTTAACCGCAGATGGTGGTAAAAATTGGTCAAATATTTTCCCCACCACGGCACTGATAACCTTTCTCGCTATTACTCCCAACAATCCTAATCGCATTTTTTTTGGGGATGAACAGGGTAAATTATACAGTTCCTCCGATGGGGGGAAAACTTGGCAGAATCTCCCCTTACCTGCTAATGTGGGGGCAGTGGATACAATTGCTTTTTCTCCTAATTTAGACAGGGATAAAACCTTTTTTGTCGGCACAAAAGAAGCAGGTATTTTTAAAACCGTTGATGATGGTAAAAGCTTCCAAGCTGTTAACGAAGGAATTAAGGATAAAATCATCGAAGACATCGTTATTTCTCCCCAGTATGCCCAAAATTCAACCCTTTATGCCATCACTTGGTATGAGGGAATGTATGTTTCGCAAGATGGGGGCAAAAGTTGGACAAAAATGAGCGAGGGTTTAACCAAAGATAAACAGGCTGATGATTATAAAGTTCCCCATTTTATGGATTTAAAAATAGTTCAAGATACGATGTTTTTAGGGGGATTTAATGGCTTATTTAAAACCACAGATAGCGGCAAACAATGGCAGGAAATAGAAACTTTAGCCCGGGGAACAGTTATCGCCATGGCGGTTTCTCCTAATTATGCCGAGGATGCCACTGTCGTCATGGCTAATTATGTAGGCAATATCTTCATCAGTCGGGATAAAGGGGAAACTTGGACACCAATTAATCGCGGTTTAGAGGTTTATCGACTTGGTAAAGATCCCGAAGAATCAGGACAAGATCCCCGGCGTTTCTTTGACATTGCCTTTTCTCCTAACTATGGAGAAGATAGAACTATTTTTGCGGGGTTTTTACGCAATAAATTTGCCAAATCCGATAACAGTGGTGATTTCTGGAAAATTATCGAAATTGATGAAGGAGTCCGCGGTCCGAGGATAGTTCCTTCCCCAGATTTTGCCAAGGATAAAACTCTTTTTCTCACCAATCAGCAGGGGAGAATATTTCGTTCTACCGATGGAGGAAATACGGTTAAAAATATCAGTGAAGTGGGCAGAATTTTTGGTAATTATGCTCCTGCCATGGTAGCTTCCCCTGATTTTGCTAAGGATAAAACTTTGTTTGTCACGGGAAAAGAGGGCATTTATCAAAGTGTTGATGGTGGACTAACTTGGAAAAATGTCAGCCAAGGAACCCCCCTATCAAAAACCTCTAATGTGCAGTTGGCAATGTCTCCCAATTATCCCAGTGATGGAACTATTTTTGCTGGGACAATTTCCGGTTTGTTTGTCACCAAAGATGGGGCTAAAAGTTGGACAAAATTAGAGAAACCAGGGTTTAATCCGCAGGCATCAGTAGAAACCATTGCTATCTCTCCTGAT
Organism: Microcystis sp. LE19-41.2A; assembly: GCF_027530405.1. Classification (NCBI taxonomy): domain Bacteria; kingdom Bacillati; phylum Cyanobacteriota; class Cyanophyceae; order Chroococcales; family Microcystaceae; genus Microcystis; species Microcystis sp. LE19-41.2A. The sequence goes on from NZ_JAPZQJ010000460.1 coordinate 3,405, forward strand.
TATGCTAATGATCGCACGGTAATAGTTAGTTTACAGGGAAATGGCTTGTTTAAATCTACCGATGGAGGAGAAACTTTTAAATCAATTGGTGATCCTAAAATACCCCTAGTGAAAATTCATAGTATCCCTTCTTCTGGTATCTCCGTCCAGTTTTCTCCTAATTACGCTCAAGATAAAACTTTATTCGGTTTTGGTGGCGCTAAAACTACAGTTTTTCGTTCCACCGATGGGGGAGAAACTTGGACAAGTGTAACTATTCCTCCTCATGCGGAAGAAAATACAACCCGCTATAAAATCGGTGAGTTTTTCTCCGGTCCCCTTGGCACAATCTTGCGCGTGGTTATCCCGATTCTCCTAGCAATCGCCGCTTATTTTCTGGTGGGTTTCTTGAAACTGGAGAAAGTTATTAATCTTCCTAAATCCTTCTTCCGCATGGCAGGGGCATTTATGGTTTTTCTCTTTGTTTTCTTCGCTATCATTAGCCAAGTTTAGCGGAAATTTTCACCGGCGGGGCTTGACAAATCCCGCCGCTTGCCTTATAATTATATATATAATGGGAATCCGTGCCTGCCTGCGACCTCTGATTTTTACGGCAGTCAACCCCTCAGAGAATTAACCATCGGCAACGTAGGGATTGACCATCTTAGCGGGGTCAACAATGCGATCAAAATCCGCTTCCTTGATGTATCCCAGTTGCAAGGCTGCCACTTTCAGGGTTAAATCCTTTTCTAGGGCATAATGAGCGACGTAGGCAGCCTTTTGGTAGCCAATCACGGGACTTAAGGCAGTCACCAGCATCAAGGATTGATTTAAAAAAGTCTCAATTTGTTTTTGATTAGCAGTCATCCCCTTAACCAAAAACTGACAGAAATTACCGCAACCATCAGTGAGCAAACGGATAGACTGCATGAGATTATGAATCAACAGCGGTTTATAGACATTCATTTCCAGATGTCCTCCGGCGCCTCCCATCGTCACCGCTAAATCATTAGCCATCACCTGCACTGCTATCATCGATAAAGCTTCGCATTGGGTGGGATTAACTTTCCCCGGCATAATTGAAGAACCCGGTTCGTTTTCCGGCAGCTGTAATTCTCCTAATCCACAACGGGGACCACAGCTAAGTAAACGGATATCATTAGCAATTTTATACAGGGAACTAGCGATAGTTTTCAATCCCCCGCTCAAGAAAACTAGAGCATCGTGGGAACCTTGCACGGTAAACTTATTAGGGGCGGTAATAAAAGGTAATTTGGTCAGATTAGCGATTTCGGCAGCCACATCTCGATCAAAATCTGGGGGAGCATTAATTCCCGTACCCACTGCTGTTCCTCCCAAGGATAAACGATAGACTTTTTCTAGACATTTTTCTAGCCAATCGCTGCCATCATCTAATAAACCCACATAACCGGAGAATTCTTGTCCGAGGGTTAAAGGGGTGGCATCCTGTAGGTGAGTGCGACCAATTTTAACTATATTTGCCCATAATTGCGCCTTTTCATCGAGACTATTCCGTAATAGTTGCAGACTGGGAATTAATTTTTCCTTGACTGCCAAGGCAACGGCAATATACATGGCCGAGGGAAAGGAATCATTAGTCGATTGGGACATATTAACATGATCGTTGGGGTCCACGGGAGTTTTGCTACCCAGAGGATTCCCCGTCAGTTGACTACAACGATTGGAGATGACTTCGTTGATGTTCATGTTAAACTGGGTGCCACTTCCCGTCATCCAAACGTAGAGGGGAAAGTTATCCGCGTGTTGTCCGGCTAAAATTTCATCGCAGACTTGACAGATAAGGTTTTTTCTCTCCTGACTGAGACGATTTTTTTGCTGATTGACAATTGCACAGGCTTTTTTGAGAATGGCATAGGACCCGATCATCTCCCGGGGCATGAGATTATCACCGATACTAAAGTATTGTAGGGATCTTTGGGTCTGCGCTCCCCAAAGTTTATCGGCAGGTACGGGAATTTCTCCCATGCTGTCTTTCTCGATGCGAAATTCTGTCATCTTTAAGTTACTTCTGCATCTGGCCTGAAAAGAGAGGGTCTCCAGGACGACACGGATTCCCATTATAACAAAAGTATAAGTCAAGTCTAGCTAGTTTGTCAAGCCCTATTGGGACTTTTTATTGGCGGCATTTTTACCCGGGAGGTTGGCAAGAATAACTGGCAGGGTGCTGGGGCGATTAGGATGATTAAATGAGACAAAAACTGTTATATTTTAGGGAAGATAATCGGTAAAAAAGACGGGATTGGAGACTATGGACACAGCGATCGCATTAAGTTGGACATTGGCAATTATCTTAGGGTTGATGACCCTTTTGTTTATCTTACGGATCGTGCTGACTTGGAATCCACAGGTAGATTTAAATAGCTTTCCCTTTAATATTATTGCCTGGCCCACGGAACCTTTTTTAATCCCCGTGCGTCAACTCATACCCCCCTTAGGAGGAGTTGACATTTCTCCGATTATTTGGGTAGGAATTTGTACGCTGCTGCGGGAAATTCTTCTCGGTCAACAGGGTTTAATTACCATGGCCTTAAAATAATTATTCACGCGACTAAAATATGCTGACATAATTTATGTTCTAACTCTCGTTCCTCTTTTTCTAGGGTAATAATCGCCTGTTTGATAATACTTTTAACATCCATACCTTGGTCGTATTGTTTTAACCATTGTTGTGCAGTGTTACCTTCGCGGAGGATTTTTTGTAAGGGAGAGAGGAAACAACTAAAACCCTTTTCTTTAGCGATCGGATAAACTTGAACATAGAGGTCTTTAATCCAATCCCTAGCTAAGATTTCCCGGCCATCGTACCAATGTCTCAGGGTGGCATCAAGACTAAAACGCGCGGCAGCCTGTTCGTTTTCTTGGGTTAAAGTTAATAAATCCTCGCTGCGATTGCTGCTGGGTAATTGACTTAAAATTAAGGGGTCTAATTCGGGAGCTTGTAAAAGTTGAGTTAAACGGGCCTCTAAAAAAGCCATAACTGCTAATAAACTAATAGGATTAGCAATCAGGTCACAAATTCGCAATTCTAGACGATTGAGATTATAGGGACGATTGCTACCGTTAGGACGTACTGACACCCAGAGATGACGAACATTCTGCATCGTACCGAGTTTTAATTGTTCCTCGGTCCAAGTGACAAAATGTTGATGACTTTCAAAGAGGGGAACATAAGCGGGAGTTTGGGGGAAAACTTGCCAACGACGGGAATGGGAACCGGTGATTTTACCGTCGAGAAAGGGAGAAGAAGCACTTAAAGCCAAGTATAAAGGAGCTTCTAGGCGAATTAAGCGACAGGCACGCATTAAATCCTCATAATCGCTAATACCGACGTTAATATGAATACTGGCCGTGACTACATTAGTACCGTAGGTCTGTTCAATATAGTCATGATAGGGATTGTGGGGGTCACTGCGATAAAAATGTTGACTATCGCCCAAGGAGAGGGTACTGCCAGGGATTAGGGTATAATTGCCTAAACGACGCAAATATCGCCGTAGAGCGAGACGAGGTTTTAAAGTAGCGCATAAAAGACGGTCATAGTTAGTCATGGGAGCCGTAGTATATTCTACGTTACGACTATCCGGTTCCCGGACAAAACCATCTAAATCCTTGACAATGCGATCGGATAAACCGATAATTTCTCCGGCTGCTGTTCCGGTGTACATTTCCACTTCAAAACCTTTACTTAGGAGCATCGTCAATTCACCTTGCTGTGTCTATTTTGTAGTGTGACATTATTTGGACTGTAAATGACGTTCGATCAGCAGAATCGCCACTATATCATCAATGGGGCGATCGGGAAGACGCATACCTTGGGGGATGAGTTTCTGTAATCCTTTGGGGGGGAACATTTGCCAATAGCGATCGCGCGCTTCTAGGGTACTATTGCGTTCATCTACTAGAGTAATCGGGATAGTGACACGAGCGGCAATTTTTTGGCACCAACTTTTCGAGGTGGTTTGGTTCCCCATCACCAATAATTCGAGCGGATATTGTTGACAGAGACTAGCTAAACGCTCGATCGCTTGTGACGATGCTATCACCTCATGGGTATAAATTTTCCCCGTCGATGACCTGACCGCGATCCCACATTTATCCTTACCCGGATCAAAACCGAGAATACACATAGTTTTTATCTCCTGCAGCAGTGGTCGGTTTTATTAAATCATTAAATTAGAGTGTTGGGTTTTGGGGATTTCAATTATCAGTTATCAGATTGCCGTTTTAAGTGGACAGTGTTAGGTGAAAACTGCCGATTACTGTTTACTGTTCACTGCTCACTAATAACAGCAGCAAGGGAATTCCACAATTCATTGGTTCAATTATACTATGACTCTTGCCGATACAGTCACTACCATAATATTATGGTAGGAGCGCCTAGTGGTCAGTGAGTTTATCGAACTGCGTGCGCCGAAAATGTAATATAGATATTTCGACCAAATTGAGATGCAGCGTTGGGTTTCATGCTTCAACCCAACCTACGTTCATCTTATATTTAATTCCACCCACCCACTTAACTCGCTGATCATGTTAGTATCACACAGGAAGGTCATTTAAGCTTTCTGCAAATGGATTAGAACGATCTTGGCGAGAAGGAACTTCTATAGTATAGTTTTCTTCAGCACAAATTTGTCGCAATTCTGCTAAAGCTTGGGCTAGGTTATCAAAATCTGTTTGAGTTTCATGGGCAGCTAATTTCTTCTCTAAGAGCAATCTTTCTTCTTCAGAAAGGGATTGGATCATTTGGACGAGAGATTCAATCAATTTGGCATTCATGTTTTTTTCCTCTTTAGTAAGATTATCAAGATTCTAATTCGATTCCTCAAACAGTGATAGAAAATCACGGCGAACACTCACTAAGCTGTCAAGCATTAAATTACGAACAGCTTAACCTTCCGTAGGTATCACGGTTCAAAGTAAGGGTCATTTTTCCACTCATATTTCGGCTCCTCAAAACGAAAAGATAACTGCTGTATTTAAATTTTTACAGTTTATTTTAAATAAATCAAGAGATTTAACCCCGGAATCGTGCGCGAGAGAGTCCAGATAAGGAGAGTGATATAAAAGATGCCGATACCCCATTGATACCAAACTAAAAAAGAAATGATAGCGGGTAATTCTTGATCGCGAACTCGCCAATCATTAAAGCCTAATTTTAGCAAATTATTGAGACTTAAATCGTAATAATTTAACCAATTCCAACGCTTTTGCCAAGGAATAGGATTATAACGATCGCGAAAGAGGGGAAATTCGGGAACCACGGGTAAACGGGTGATTAATAAGCGTAATTGTCGCATACTACCATCTTGCAGGAAATAGGAACTATCCATTAAATCGTGATAGCGTCCCCGACGATAAAGTTCGATAACTAAAATTAAGGGTAAGGGGACAAGAATTAGGGCAATAGCTGTTAAAGTTAGTAGGGGACGACTGGCAGATTGCAGGATATTAAACACACCAGAAAGGGTGAGAATAATATAGCTAGTTACCATACAAAAGATTTCATAACGACTAGGAATTACTGGTTTAGGAGTGAGACGACGCACGCGATCAATTAACCAAAATAAACAGCCAAAATAGGCAAAAATTATGATTCCTGTACCGAAAACTAAACTAAAATTTGTACCATCTTGACTTAAGAGTAATAGTAAAGCAAGGAAAGAAGTATGCAGAAAATCAGCTACCCAAGTGAGGTTAATTAGGCGAATAACTGAGATATTATTCAGTTTTTGTTTTAACTGTTGTAATCGCAATTTTTCGGTTTTGTATTCAATTTGATTAGCATCGGCAATTTGTTCTAGGGAGCGAAAATTACGAACTAAATTTCTTAAAACTGTTTCATTTCCTGTTAAAGTTGGTAAATAAATTGCTTGACCAATTACTCCTCTATCTCCCAGTATTTTCGCTTTATCGGAATCAAAAGCTAATCCTGATACACTCAAATAACCATTTTTAGTAAAAGTGGAATTACTAAAATCTACCTGATCTAAAAGTTTCAGATCTTGAAAACTAACCACACCATTAAAATAACTAGACCGAAAAGCACCCGATTTTTCAAAAGTGGCATTTCTAAAGGTTAATAAACTTAAAAATCTACTCTTAGAAAATATCGGACGATCTCGCCATTGACTTTGGGAAAAATTGGCTTCTTTTTCCCAGAAAGTACGGGTAAAATCTGCGGTTTTATCGTATTTAGTTTGATCAAAATAAGCTTCAGCAGTAAAATGACTGCCATGAAAGTTAGTAATACTTTTAAAATGGACTGTGCGAAAGATGGCTTTATTTAAAAATTGACTTTGACTAAAATTTACATCTCCCATAAAAGTGGCTTGGCTAAATTTAGCCACCCTCGCAAAACGGGATTCTAACCAATTACTTTCACGACTAAATTTTGCTTGCATTGCTTCGACAATTTGCAGAAAAAAAGTCTTAGAAAAGTCCACTTCTCCCATAAATACGGTTCCCTGCAACTTCACAGGTCCACGAAATACTGTGACATTAAAAACTGGTTCATCGCTATCGAATAAAAAATTTTCGTCCTGTTGTAATAACTGTTCTTCCGTGGGTGATAATAAGGTAGCGAGAGCCACTTTTGTTAAAGGAGTCGGTAAACCCAGACGGGAAGCGATAAAATTGCCTTGAATTAAGGAATTACTAAAATCTAAACCTAGGGGTTGTTTAGCGCGATTAATTTGACCTTGAATCTGTTGATAAAATTGTTCTTGCAGTTCCTTATTTTCATCGCGGATATCGATAACCAAATTGGCTAAATCGATGGTAGTCATCCCTTCTTTAAGGACGGGTGCGCTTAAACGTTCCTGCAATAAAGTTACTGTTAAAGGAAGTCTATCCATTACTGCCAAACTAGGGAGAGAATGTACAGAGAAAAACAGAAAAACAATGATTAGTAACCAGCAGCCTTTCAACAACGCACCCACGACAGTTATTTTCCTAAACAAGCTTGGATAGCCATTTCTAAATCCTCTTGGTTTAAATCGGTGATAACAAAGACTTCCTGCACACTTTTTCCTGTCCTCGCAATCACCTTAAAACCACCACGAATTGGTACTGATATCCGCAATTGTAACCGCGGACAATGACCTTTTGAGCGAGAAAGTACCCCCGGGGTGACAGTGGTGATTCCTTGATAGGTAATTAACTTTTCTAATACCGCAATCAACCCCGGAATATGAGTAGAATGATTCCAAACTAAACGACCATTATTCATAATTATGCGGCCTCTAGAGGAGCCATAGTTAATCCTTCCCGTCGCAATTGTTGGTGATAAAGTTCCGCTTGTTCTTGGGGACCTGTCCAGACAATTGCTTGTCCTTGGTAGTGAACTTGATTAGTTAATTCCCAAGCTCGATCGGTAGTCATATCCGGGATATATTTAATTAAACAATTGGCCACATGATCGAAGGTGTTAAAGTCATCGTTGAGAACAATAACTTTATAGTTGGGATAAGTCTTTTTGACCCCTTGGGTGGACTTATCTAAGGTGGTACTGGGTGCGCTGGACATAAAAGTTACAATAGGTCAAGGTTTTTGCAATTAAATTCGAGCATTTTGACAACAATTAAGCGGCAAAAGCCACAGAATTATTATTCAAAACCCGGTGATAGTAATTTAATAATTGTTTGGTGGCCGCTTGCCATGCCCATTTTTCCGCTTCTAGGCGCGCATTTCGTCGTAATTCCTCTCTTTCTGCCTTGGCGGTTAGTAATCTTTGGGTGGCACTAATTAAACCCTTCTCATCCCTAGGATCGAAGAGATGACCATTAACTCCATCGGTGACAATATCAGGAATTCCCCCCGAATTTGCCGCCACCACCGGACAACCGGCAGCCATGGATTCTAAGAGTACCAAACCGAGGGTTTCTGTGCGTGAGGGAAAAAGAAAAGCATCTGCGGAAGCAAAAGCGGAGGCTAATTCTAACCCCTGTAAATAACCGACAAAATGGGTATTTGTGTCGGCAAAATGACTTGTTAAAGCTTCCCGATGGGGACCATCTCCCACAATGGCAAATCTTGCTTCGGGAATCGCTTCTAATACTGGTTTAATGCGATCGATTTCTTTTTCGGCCGACACTCGACCAACATATAATAAGAGAGGACTATCGGGGTTATTTTGGGATAATTTCAGTCTCATAGCTGGGGATTTTAAATGAGGTTGAAATAATTCCGTATCGACTCCCCTTTGCCAAAGCTCTACTTTTTCAATGCCACGACTAGATAATTCTTGCACCATAGCAGTGGAAGTGCAGAGATTTAAACTTGCTTGATTGTGGGCCAGTTTTAATAATTCCCAGAGTAATCCTTCTAGGGAACCTAACCCATAGTGTTGTAGATATTGGGGGAGATGGGTATGATAGGAAGCGACGAGGGGAATGTTCATAGTTTTGGCAAAATAAATGCCTCCCACCCCTAAAACAGCGGGGTTAACCACATGAATAATATCAGGTTTAAACCTCTCTAAAGCTTGACCGACTGAAGGCCGGGGGAAAGCCATTTTTAATTCCGGATATAGGGGTAAGGGAATCCCTGTAACTCCATGAATTTTAGCACCTTTGTAATCCTTTAAACCGCCATCGGGAGAGAAAACTAATACCTGATGACCTAATCTTTGTAGGTGTTCCACGGTATGTTTAAGGCGGGTGACAATGCCATCGATTTTCGGTAAGAAAGTTTCTGTAAAAAGAGCAATTCGCATAGAGAAAACAAGGTTAAGTAATAATTAAGGACAAGCTTTTTTTGAGATAGCTAGGAATAATTACTGAATTTCTCAAGGCAATTAACTCCCCAATTAATCATAGATCAGAAAGGCCAAAGGTTTTAATCACTCGATCGCTACCTTCGATAACCACCGTCGCTCGATAATTATCGCCGATTGCCGCTGTCCATAATTGCCATTCCCCCGCCACATTGTCTAATTTTAAGGGATTGAGGCCCACTTCCACTTGATCGAGTCCCCCGCTAATTCCCGTTCCCAGTGCCTTTAAATAAGCCTCTTTTGCCGTCCATAACTGAAAAAATAACTTTTCCTTCTCTGCGGACTTTTCAACAAGCTCATGTTCCCTAGCACAAAAAAACCTTTTTGTCAAGCTATCTAAATCTTTCACCTCGCGCATTTTCTCTAAATCTACCCCGATGCGAGCGGTTAAAGTCAAGCCACAGATGGCCATATCTTCGGAATGGGAGAGATTAAACTGCAATTGATAGTTAATACTCGGTTTTCCCCGTTCGCTGTAGATAAACTCGATTTTTTCGGGACTTATCGCCAAATATGACCCTAAAATCTCCCGTAAACAACCCCTCGCCACCAAAAAACGCCGCTTGTGTTGGGGAAAATGGTAACGATTAGCTCTAATTATTTCATCTTCCGAGAGCAAAGAAGCCAGTTTTTCTAGTCTATCCCCAGAGGGATCGAGACTGATAAAATAGAGATGAACCTCATCGGTAGATATAAACATTAAACTCAGAAGCGATCAAATAATTAATTATCGGTAAATTTTACCGTAAAATGAGAATTGCCGACTCAAGAATTTATCCACCTTCTAACTTTTGACTTTGCAGCACACCTATGAACTTTTTTCATACTGAAGACCACCTCCAACAGTTCGGTACAGATATTTTAGAAACAACTTGGCGAGAATTTCCCCAATTAGCTCAAGAACAAATTGCCCTAACTTGGATAGTATATGATCCTCCCGTTATCGTCAACACGGGGGGAGCAATTTCTCACGAAGAATTCTGGAAATATTCCCCCCGCGGATTTAGCTATCGCGGACAAGAAAGAACCTATCCCGCTAGTTTAGTGAAATTATTTTATCTAGTAGCAATTCATGAGTGGTTAGAAGGGGGAATGATTCCCGAAAACACCGAATTAAATCGCGCCATTCGTGACATGATTGTTGACTCTGGTAATGATGCTACCAGTTTAGTTGTAGATCTGGTGACGGGAACCACTAGCGGTCCAGAAATTGCCGCCGGTCCCTTTGAAACTTGGAAGCAACAACGCAACATAGTTAATCGTTATTTTCAATCCCTAAATTGGCCAGAATTAGCGACAATTAACGTTAATCAAAAAACTTGGTCTGATGGTCCCTATGGACGTGAACGCGCTTTTTTAGGGGAATTAATGGAGAATCGCAATATGTTAACTAGCAATGCAGTGGCGCGTTTAATTCATACTATTGTCGGGGGGATTGCTGTTTCTTCCCAACGTTCCCAAATGATGATGTCTTTACTAAAACGAAGTCTTAATCCTGCTGATTGGACAAGTCAAGGAGATGATACACAAATCTTAGGATTTCTGGGACAAGGATTACCAGAAAATAGTCAAATTTGGTCAAAAGCTGGTTGGACAAGTCAAGTGCGTCACGATGCAGCCTATATTGAAATTCCCCATCATACACCCTATCTCTTGGTGGTATTTACCGAGGGAAAAGATAACAGTCAAAATCGCTCAATTTTACCTTTTATTTCCCAGAAAGTAGCCGAGAAAATTATGCAGCTCCATTAATTTAACCTGTGGGTAGGATGGTTTTCTCTGTCATTGCCAAAAGTGCTAGATAAACATCCTACTGCAATAAATCCGTAAATTTACCGATGTGCATCTCAATATACAGCTTTTCTGGGATAGATGGGGTTCGTTCTTGCAGCTGAAATACTTGATTAAGTAAGGATTTAGTCTGTGCTTCACCTTGACGGGAAAGGCCGTCATCATTTAAACTAACAATAAGTTGTTGTTAAGTAAGTAGTCGGAGATAAATTCTGTTGTCTATCTTAAGAAATGTAAATTACCACAATTCTTACTTAGTCCTGACTCCTGACTCCTGACTCCTGACTCCAGGAAAAACTTTTTCAGCAAACCCTATCTAGGTGTTAGAGTATAGCAATCACGGCATATTATACGCCGTCAGGCCTTTGGGCTTTTGATTATATCGGCGGTATTGTCAGGAATTGTTAACATTTTTGTCCAGCCAAACAAAAGGCCAAGACTGGCAAAGGTTGAATCCCCCGCTCAGAAATCCCTCGTCTCGGCCAGAATAGATCAAAAATTTATTTACAAACAAAACAAATTGTGCTAGAGTTGGCTGCGTTTGTCGTATATTCCGAGAATAACCGGCAAAAGATCACTCTTTTGACTCGATCGCTCTAGGTTTCTCTAGAACTATCATCGGCCTGTTTTTCTTGTCCCGTGATCAATTCTACCATGCTAGGGGTTTTGTACCCAATTAATGGACAGCGATTCTGGTCTTTTGATACTATTGAGAGTTAAATTTATTCAACTAATAAAAATTGGAAAATCAAACCTATGCGAATGGTGGAAAAATCAAACAAAAAATTGGATAGTTTCCAGAGCGATCCCTCTCTGTCAATTTTAATCAAGACTGAATTGGAAGAAGCTTATAACCTGAAGAAAAAACTACTAACCGAGACAAAATATCTAGAGAAAATCCAAGAGATTTGCCAAGTATGTATCCATGCTTATCGCAACAACCACAAAGTATTAGTCGCCGGTAATGGGGGCAGTGCAGCCGATGCTATCCATTTTGGCGGTGAGCTGCACGGCCGATTTCTGAAAGAAAGACAGTCTTTACCAGTTCGCGTCCTCAATAGCGATATCGCCAGTTTAACAGCGATTGCTAACGATTATGGTTACGAATATATTTTTAGCCGCCAGATAGAAGCGGAAGGAAACCCTGGTGATGTGTTTATCGGTATTTCCACTTCGGGAAATTCCGCCAATATCCATCAAGCTCTCAAAGTTTGTCAAGTAAAAGGTCTCACTAGCATCGGTTTAACTGGGGCGAAGGGATTAGCTCTAGAGGAAAAAACCGATTATTGTTTGATGATTCCTAGCACCAGTACCCCGCGCATTCAAGAAGGTCATGGTTTTGTTCTTCATACTATTTGTTTAGCGATCGAAGAAGCGATCTTTCCCAACTAAAATCCCCTAGCCAAAAATCAACCTAAACAGCATACCCATGATCATCAGAACCAAAGCTCCTTTAAGATTAGGTTTAGGTGGTGGCGGCACCGATGTCGAGCCTTACTGTAGTCTTTATGGGGGTTACGTTCTCAACGCTACTATCGATCTCTATGCCTACTGTACAGTCACGGAAATTACTGACAAACAAGTCATTTTTGTGGCCGCTGATCGAGGAGAACAACAAATAGAAACCCTTCAGTTTCCTCTACCCTATAACGGCGTTCTCGATCTGCATAAAGCGGTCTACAATCGTTTGATTAAAGACTTTAATCAAGGGCAACCTTTGCCGCTGCAAATCACCACCTTTTCCGATGCGCCGGCCGGTTCGGGATTGGGTTCTTCTTCTACCCTAGCCGTGGCCATAGTTAAAGCCTTTGTGGAACTGTTAAAATTACCCCTAGGCGAGTACGATATCGCCCATTTAGCCTACGAGATCGAACGAATTGATCTAGGCTGGTTGGGGGGCAAACAGGATCAGTATGCTGCCACTTTTGGCGGCTTTAATTTTATGGAATTTTATGAACAAGATCGAGTCATAGTTAATCCTTTGAGAATTAAAAATTGGGTGATCAATGAATTAGAAGTCTCTCTGATCCTCTACTATACAGGCATTTCTCGCTACTCATCTCAAGTAATTGAGGATCAAATTCAGAATGTCCAAGAAAAAAATGAGCAGGCGATCGCCGCTACCCATCAACTCAAAAAAGAAGCAATTCTCTTTAAAGAAGCACTGCTTAAATCAGATTTTATGGGGATAGCAGAAATTCTGAGAACTTCTTGGGAAGCGAAAAAGAAATTATCCAAATTAATTAGTAATCTGGAGATCGATCGCATTTATCAGGTAGCTAGGGAAACCGGGGCCTATTCAGGCAAAATATCGGGAGCAGGTGGCGGTGGTTTTATTATCTTTATGGTCGATCCTACCAAGAAAATCGAAGTAATTAAAGCTTTGAAATCAGCAGGAGGCCAAGTGATTAATTTTCACTTTACCAAATACGGAACCCAAGCATGGACATTATAACAAGCCAAGGATCAACGGGGAAGGATTATCCCTGTAACCCTAAAAATAGTTTTTAAAAGATTGGCAATAATTCAAATTTTTGAGGTGTATCTATGGATGTAATTATTCTGGCGGGTGGGTTAGGAACCAGGTTGCGATCAGTGATCAACAGTTTACCAAAACCCATGGCTCCCGTTGCTGACAGACCTTTTTTAGAATATCTATTAGATTACCTAATTTCTCAAAAAATTACCAACAAATTTTTAGTTTCTGTGGGCTATGAACATCAGAAAATTATCGATCATTTTGGCGATAATTACAAGGAATACGAACTGACTTATCTGATAGAAGATACACCCTTGGGAACTGGAGGAGCGATCCAGTTGGCCCTAAATAAAATTGAAACCGAACAGGCATTAATTATCAACGGAGATACCTTGTTTAATGTCAATTTATCCGCCTTAATTAATTTACATAGTCAAAAGAAATCCCTGATGACTGTTGCTCTGAAGCCGCTAACTGACTTTGATCGTTATAATAATGTTCTGCTAGACGATGACCAAAAAATTATCGGGTTTGAATCCAAAAAATATCAAGATAAGGGCTATATTAATGGCGGCATATATTGTGTATGGAAAAACATATTATCCAGCTTTGATCTGACATCAAAATTTTCTTTTGAGGACGACTTTCTCAAAGTTTATACCGAGAAAATTCCTATGTATGGCTTTATTTCTGACGAATATTTTATTGACATAGGCATCCCCCAAGATTACGAAAAAAGTCAGATTGAATTACCTGAACTTTTTAATTCCCGAAATCAGGTTTAACATCAGGATTAAAATACGAACCGTAAAACTTGGCGACTTTGATCAAATTATGGTCTTGATACCATCTGTGAGCGTTGTCAGCAATTTGCTGAAGTTGAGTCAAATCGAGACTAGACAGATTTTCATCAGCTACTAAATAATGTTTATTATTTTCTACTCCATCGGCTTCAGAAGGGTTATAGTCTGTTAGAACTGGAACCAAACCGTGGGCGGCATAGGCGGCAAAGACAGTGGATTTGCCTAAATCTCTTGGAAAACGGCTATAATCTAGAAAGCCTCCCCGTGAAGTTAACATTAATTCACTAACAACCTGATTAGACTGAAATCCCATAGGGACTATCTCTATTCCTTTGAATTGACCTTCTGTGGTACTCAAATCACAGGGATAACCAACATCATAAATGCGTTCAATGCCTAAAGCTCGACAGGCTTTTAACAGGTTTTTACTGAATTTTGTATAGACTAGGGGGCGAGTGTGCTGGGAACCGAAAACAATAAGGTATGGTGGGCGTTCCTTGAGAGGAGGAATACATTGGGGTTCACCCATAGTAGAAAAATTTGGTAAGCAAATAACTTCAGTTTTTCCAGTCAATCGTGAAACTATATTTTCAATTCTGGAAGTAGTAGTTACGATTGAATCAGCTAATCTTAAGATTTGATAAGAAGTTAGTAAAAATCTAAAAGCGGGGAAAATTATACCTTTTCTTGTGTAAGTTGCGCTGAACTCATGGACTAGGATAATTAATTGAAAGTCTCTAGTTTTTGTGAGATATTGTAATACTCTCAAGAGCCAATGGGGAACATCATAGTGTCTACAGTTATAATGTAGGAGAACCCCCAAACAATCTGGAGTTATCAATGAAGACAAAACCCTGGGATCGTCCATATTCCTGAGAGATTTATAGTTGATCAAGCGGCTTACTATACCAGTTTCTGCTCTAATCGCTTCAGCTAAAATAACGTTGAAATCTCCATCATTAGTGTAGAATGGAACAATTTGTATAATTTGTTTTTGATTGATTGGTTTTGTTGTGTCAAACATAGATTCCTCCACTCAAGTAAAATCCTAGATGTCTTTGTAAACACGACGCCAACACGGTCAGCGCATCCTAACAATCCTTGACAAAATAAAATTTATGTGGGTTGCTTACCCAGAGGGCGATTCAAGCATATTTGAGGAGAATTTGCCACCTCAATGTTTAGGAAACAACCGACCAAATGGGTCGAGTTCGTAAGCATTTCAATTGATTGTTATCGCTCAAAAGGCATGGAAGGCAATCCTATCACAAAATTGGCCAATTGTCAATAGCGTTTGGGATGCGCTCACCCTGCTTCATGTTCCTTCAGCAGCTTTTCTGGAATTTTGCGAATTAGGAAGTAGATGGGGAGTTGTTGATAACTCATAGGAAGCACGATAATTAGTCATGCTTTCCAGAGACTTTTGATTTTGGTCTTGATGCCATTGTATAACTCCTCGAAGACAAGATTCCAGAAATAACCATACTGGGGAAATCGCTTGACCAGTAAAGCATCGGAAGGAAAAAGAATTCTGGGGGTTTTCATGGAGTAAGGTCTGACTATATATCTTATTTGACTGGGTTCGGGCATCCAATGACCGATATACATATCTTTTTGAAAAAACTTCGCTTGCAGAAATAACCCTAAAGCTCTATCAAATCCCCAGAGAGGCAACCAAGTTAAAATTTCTCCTATCCTCATATTGCGGACAAAATCATCTAAGGCTTCTTTCACCAGGATTGTTTGCCAAATATTATTATTGAAAGGTTCTAGATGATAGCCATGAAAATCTTTTCTTTTGGCGTAGGGCCATAAAGCTAGTCTTAACTCGAAAGGATTATCTAGGGGAGCGATAGGAACTTCCACTAAATCTTGGTATTTATCTTGTCTTTTTCTAGAGATATTTAACTGATTGATAGCGGGTAGCTCCGGCCAGGGAGCTTTAATTTTTTCCTCATCGAGATAATCAATTCCCCCCTTATGGAGACGTAAGAGCCAACTTTGGGGAAAATTATCAAAGTAATCTTTCGCTAAGGCAACCACCTGGGGATGCAAGAAATCATCATCATCGAGAGCCAACACATATTGACCGGAAGCATTGAGAAGACCGACGGCTCTCTGGGCCGTTTCTCCCTGATAAAGACTATGAAAAATTTTGACTCTGGGGTCTTCTACGGAAGGGGTAACTGCTCCGGGAGGATAAACCCAAATAAATTCTACTTCCCCTTGAATTGCCAGAAGTTGTTGCAACCAATATTCGGAAAATTTGCCCAGAGTTGGAGTAACGATTGATAGAATTGGTGAGTTGATCATGATTGGCTGACTATCCCTCTTTTCCTAGTCGATAAAGTACATATTTTTGGGGAACTTCCCTGAGATTGGTAATCACCAGATTCCACATATATCCATACTGAGGAAAACACTTGACTAGGAAAATTTCTGATAAAATACCATAGCGATTTAGTCTTCTATATTCGGGGGGATTGTTTTCCATGCGTAACTGTTCTGGAGATGGCATGAGATGACCGATGATTTTCCCTTGGCCTTGCTCGAAAAACTTAGCTTGAATAAATAAACCCAAAAGACGATCAAGACACCAAAAGGGAATATACTTAAGCGGACCAATAAAAGGCATTAAACCCACCAGATCCTCTAGGGTTTCCTGTACTATAGAAGTTTTCCAAACCTTCTTGTCAAAATTCTCTGTATGGGGACCTCGATGATCTCTCCTCCCTCTAAAAATACACATTACATCAAATTTATTATCGATAGGAGTAATGGGAATTTCCAATAAGTAGTTGCCTTGTTCGTATAGCTTAGAGTTACCTTGAGACCTACCACAAACTTCTAGTTTTTCGATGGGTTTTGGTGAGAGCCAAGGAGCTTCTAGAATTTCTTTTTTACCAAATTCAACATCTTTCCGGCTAAGTCTCATGACCCAACTATCAGGAAATCGGGAAAAGTATTGACGGCTAATTTCTGAAATGTCGGGATTGATATACTCATCACAATTAATTGTCAATGTATAGGGAGCGGTAGCATTCATCAAACCTGTGGCACGTTGAATAATTTCTCCCCGCAAGGGACTGACTATTTGCTGTACCCTAGGGTCGGACGTGGGATACTTAGGTGCTCCTGGTGGATGAACCAAGATAAATTCTACTTCTCCCTTGACCTCGGTCAGCGCATTAAACCAGTGGTCAGCGAATCCTTCTCGGGTCGGAATAACAATTGATAGGCTTGGTGTTGACACCTTGTCCATGATAAAAAAATTTTTCCTCTATTTTTTGATGCCATTGTATCATAGTTCTCCAGCAACAAGGAAAATTTCTGGCTCTTCGTTACTTGTTATGGTTCGATAGGGGGCATAAATCGACTAAATCCTTATCTGGCAAAAGACTTAATTGATTAGTTCGCTCTAGATAAAAAACAATTGACAAAAATCGCTAAATGCCTTTCTATATAAGGGTTCCATC
>NZ_JAPZQJ010000470.1:0-30364 GCF_027530405.1 Microcystis sp. LE19-41.2A
TATCTCTTATCTTGACCAGATGGATTGACTTCAAGGGGTGACAAAACTTAAGCACTACTCGAACATCTCGACGCTAGATGTTAAGTCTGATTGCCCAGCCATTCTCAACAAGCACTGTTTATTGAGAATGACCGGGGGAACTCTGAAATTTTCGGCTTAGTTGGTGGCAGCTTGCCGCCAACTCACTCCTCTAGATAAGTATTTTGACTCAGGCATCTTCCTCTTTTGAGACGTTGTGACACTTAGGGTGCGGAATGTGGGCTTGAGCCTTGCTGTCCTTTACTGAATTTGACACAACGAATCCCAGTTCCCCGTCGGTTATCTAGCGAACGAACTATATATGTTTCTAAGTGGGGACCACAATTGAAGCGAGTAGCAGTAGTCAGACGGATCGGCTCTATTTGAATTTGAGCGAGGCTGGGCAAAGTTGCCACCAACAGGGCTATACCGCTTAATACGATAGTCTTGACAGAACGTAGATTCATAATTTTTTCCTGAAATTGGGAAGCCGTGTTTACTTGCTAATTTCAGAATATTCGGAGTCTAAGGGTGATGTCAGTCCCAAAATAAGTGGAAATTGACGATTTCAATCGTTTCTACTTTCAGTAATAAAATGGAGGAACGTGGAAATTTATAGGAGTTTTCATAAGAATGAGTTATGGGCAAGGAGCTTAAACTCTTTGTTGGGAAAACTTGTCGATACCTCAGTAACGTGAAAAGTGTTATATAGCGTTTCCCAATCTCATGAGGTACACCAAAATCTTAACTCCTGACTCCTGACTCCTCAAAACCTAAGACTCTGTACCTCACAACTATGGGAATTGCTATAGTTTTAGCCAATTAAGTTAAAGAAAGCGATCGATTTTCTTCTAATTGGTGATTCTAGCGACCGAGGAGAGAATGACGGGTTCTCAAAAATCCTCGAAAATCGGGGCTAGGGTCGAGCCAGACATTCCCGAATCTTCCTCTGTATCCTCTCGATCGATTAACCGTTTCAGGGTTTCGATTTCCCCGTTGAGACTGACAACCGTCGCCGTCACCTCCTCGATTACCGTTCTCATTTTTTGTTCAACGATTCGTTTAACGAGTTGTTCAACATTGTTCTCTTGATCATTAGACCTCTTGCAAAAGTCTTAAGTCGATCCTTGTACAGCAACATTTTTGAAGATTATCAACTACTAATAAATAATTAACTGAAAGTCCCTCCTATTATTGTTTCTATCGTTTGTTTTCGGATTTATGCAAGAGGTCTGTTGTTAACTGGTCACTGTTGACTGTTAACTGTTCCGCGATCGCCAGACTTGACCATGAGAGTAATTTCAGCAGACAAACTACCGTCAGGATTCGAGAATGATTCTTCATGGCTTGGGCGGAATGAAATCTTTCAACTACCGATTCTTACTATAAAGCAGAACTGGAAGTTTATCCCTTAATAAACTCCACATTATTTTCCATCTGTTCAATTGTTTTGACAGAAATTAATTCCAGAATTTGGCGTAATTGTTCCCCAATAGAGTAACGTTGTTGAGGGGCGAGTATTATTCCTTGATGAGATTTACCTTCAGTTAAATACTGAGTGTGTAAGCGGTAAAAATCGCCCCGATTGAAAGTGTATAACACCCTTCCTTGACCAGTAGCATAGTCTAATTGTTCTGAATCGGAGCGTCCCAACATTCCTGCTTCTGTAGCCGTTATTACATCGACTCCTCTAGCTCTTAAAGCCGCTACAAGGCTCTGATCCATCGAGTCTTCATCCAAATATAAGGCTCTTCTCGACTTTGTGTGATAATTTTTGCTTATGTAAGGTTAAATGCTTACTGGGCAAGACTTTTAGGACTATTTTGAAAGAAGAAACTATCAGTATAGACCTCGTTTACACACAGAAACCAGAAGAGCCTGGTTTATATAGCGTTTCCTGTTCGCAAGAGGTACATTATCGATGTTGAAAAGCTTAATTAGGGTTTGCTGAATAAATCTAAAAACCTTGTTGGATAAGACTTTTAGACTTTTTTGAAATCCAAAAGTGCCGGGCATGGGAGTGATCAGGGGGAAAATCCCTGGACTTTTTCCCTGAAAATTGGGTAATTGACCACCTGAAAATCGGTAAAACCCTACACCCTACACCCTACACCCCACACCCTGCCCCCACGAAAAACTTTTTCAGCAAACCCTATCTAAATGGTTGCCTTTTTTAACTTTTTTATTGATCTCATTAAGCATTTCTACTTATTGCAAAGGTGAGATGCTCCCTATTTCGAGTTTGTCCACTGATGGGATGTTTCACGCTATTAATATTAGTGCCTTGAGCCTCTCCTAGATTAACGCGATCAGATGAACTAGCTATTTGCAGGGGTAACTCTTCTATCTGTCCTTGTAACTCTTCTGGGTGAATAGACTGTAATTGTTGCAAAATAGATTTGTCTTCTAGCAAGGCACAAAGTTTACGAAAATAGAAATTTGTTGAATTAATAGGGGACTCTGATTCTGGCATAATCATAAATTGCTAAGGCCTCTCTTTAAACTTTATCACGAAAACAAAGATAGTTAAGCAAAATAATTGATTAACTATACTGACAGGGGGACAAGCGAGCTAGAAAACTTGCCAACAAAGGCTTCAGGCTTCTCTCACTAGAAATAGATCTAGCGATTCTAGGCAAAAGCTAACGAAAAACTAGGGATAGGAGCGAGCTTACTAGGAATTATTATTAATAAGTTAGAAATGGTGTGGCGAACTTTTTCGAGCTAAAACCATGAAAAGCTTATGCTATATGAATTTCAGCCTTCTTGTCCCCCTGTCAGATTATTGATATAATTTATAGTTTTTTTCGAGATATTCTTTGATTTGCGCTCGTAAATCACTAGGCAAAATTACCTCTACATTCGGACCCCAACTACGCAATCGCATGATAACATTATGATCGCCAACACGATAGCAAAGCTTATAATAAACATCTTCGGAAGCGCAATTAACTTTTGCCAATAATTTTTCTCTTTGGATTTTTTTGGTGTTGTCTATTTCTGAGTCAATTTGCTCGATAATCATTTTCTTTACTTCTTGAATATTTTCGATTTTTTGAAAAGTAGAGTGACGGATTGTATTTTTAACATGACGCTGATAATAGTCTTGATCGAAACGCAATAACATCGTATTAAATTCACGATAAAAACTGAATCCATAAGCCAATTCTAATTGCTCTTGAATATAGTCGGGACTGTATAAATGATTAATTTTATCGTTTTTGTGTATCTGCGATCTAAGCCGTTTAGTTAGATCGGAAAAATCCCAAGCTATCTGTTTCAAAGATAATATCCTTTCTAACCGGTAGCCATACCATTGAAGTGCTTGAGAACTGTTTTGATCTGGTGTTTCTCCAAAAGCATACAAATAATAGGCTCTCTGAGAATAATGAATAGAAACAGGATAAATAATGTAGTAATTTGTTATATTTTTACTAGCACTATAGTATTTTATTTTAATAGGAGAAATTAGAGACTGTTTCCAAAATTCTTTTAAATTGTCTGCCCAATCTGCTACTTTATCCTGTAGAGCTTCAGGAACAATATATTCAGCTTGAATAAAAAATCTTTGATGTCCATTGATTTTAGTTGTTAGTAGTTCAGCAATAGTAGATAGACCATCATTGAGAAAACTTAACCAATTATTTTCAGTAATTATATCATTATTATGCTTAATTAAATTGCAATTATCTAATGAATTTAGAGATGAAGAGACAACTTTTTTATAGTGACCTTTAAGAGAAGCTGATTTAATTAATTTTGGCTGATTTAATTGGGCAAGTCGCTTAAAATTATTTCTTAAAGTTCGTTGGGTTACTTTAAAAATATGAGAAGATAAAATTTGTTGCAAATTTTCAGAGCTAAGTTGATATCTGGCAATTATTTGCTCTTGCCATTTTTGTTGATAAAATAGCGGATATTCTCCTAGTAGTAAATCTTCTAATTTTTTATTTTGAACATCTGGTATTTTTGTCCATAATTTATCTATCCAAGTAATACAGTCAAACCATTCTTGGTCTATTTCCACAAAAAAATCACTATTAAAATCATAAAAAGATTGCTCGATTATCCATAATCGTACAGCATTTTGTATTAAATTTAAGAAATTATCAATCTGTTTCTGATCAGACTTAGGATAATTCGCTAATCGAGATAATTCAGGGACAAGTTCTTCTAGAGTTGTGATAGTAGGTAAGGACATAGCCAAGTTAGAGAAAGGGAAAAATAGAGGGATTTCACTCCAATTATAAAAAAAGTAGGGAAACCCCCCTTTCCTTCCTTAAGGGAGCATCTCATTTATGCAAGTGAGTAATTATACTTGTCCTAAAACTGTTTTCCAGTAAGGCTTTCAAAATAGCTTGACATAAAGATTTAGGGGTTATAAAGGTGAGATGCTCCCGATCGCATAGGCATTAGCGTGGAACAAATTCTATTGTTTTATGCCGATGGAATGGGGGGTTTCTCAACATTTTTCGTGGGTTAGACACAATGCCTGAAAATCTAGAGTTTTCGTTGAGGTGCGTCGATGCCTTGCCCAGCAAGGCTTTGAGCCTTATGACTGAGGTAACTATTGCGAATCATTATTAATAATGTCTATGCTTTTCAATATCCCACGAAAAATTGCTGTACAATCCTTGTACAGCCTAGTTTTGCCAAGCTAGTCTTTTAACTTCTTAGCAAGTTTAATTAATGGAAACAAATAAGAACCCAAAAGATACCCCGAACAACACCGACTTTTAACTTCTTAGCAAGTTTAATTAATGGAAACTCACTACCAGCACACAAATGACCCCCAGTAGGAGGGGGTATATTACCTTTTAACTTCTTAGCAAGTTTAATTAATGGAAACTATTGGTTTCTTGGTACAAATATGAGTAACGAACCGTCTTTTAACTTCTTAGCAAGTTTAATTAATGGAAACGAAAGGAGGCCATTCAGGATGTTACGATCCTCAAAACTTTTAACTTCTTAGCAAGTTTAATTAATGGAAACAAAAGGCTCCATAAATACCAAAAAACCAAAACCAAAAGCCTTTTAACTTCTTAGCAAGTTTAATTAATGTGAAGCTAACGATTAGTGAATAAAAAATCTCCTACTTTAATTTTCTAAGGAGATTTTTTTACTAATAAAGGTGAGAGATAAGATTTTGTTTTTTCTAGATTACATAATATTGTGGAGGGGGTTCAGGGTGTTTGCTACCGATAGTTAAAGTTTTTGAGGTAGCATCTTTTGAGAGCCAATAAAATCTAACATTATCTTCTTCTGGTTTAACTTTTTTTTTGACTTTTTCATAAAGTTCTCGCATTTCCGCTAAAGATAAAAAGCACTCAAACACAGAAAACTGTACTCTTTTACCGTATCCTTCCAGAAAGTTAGATAATTTAGTGCGTCTTTTATTGTCAGGAATATCGTAAACAATTAATACTAACATTAGGAGGCTCGAAAGAAAGGTTCATAGGCTATAGATGACAGCAAGCTACGTTTATACAGCCGAATTTGTAATTGAATGGCTTCTCGGTAAGAAATCTGAGATGAAATTTGAGAATGGGTAACTTTTTCAGTCATTCGCTTCTCAAATTGATTCAGGAATAGTCGTCTCCCCTGTTCAGTTAAATAGATTCCTGGCTTTTCAGTTAGAGATTCAAAATCTTTAGATTTTAGGATAGATTGGTTAAATAAAGTTAACATTAAACTATCAACAATGGGCGACCGAAATTCTTCCATTAAATCGAAAGCTAAATAAGGTTTTTTCTTTTCACCATAATGAAAGTTACCCAAATAAGGAGAAAGACCTTCAGCAATAATTAAACTGAGAACATTGTTAAATAAAAGAGTGTAGCCAAAGCTTAAAAGAGCATTGACTGGATCAGTTGGAGGTTGACGATGACGTTGAGAAAAATTAAAGTCTGGGTTGATTATTAATTGTCCCAAAGCGGAAAAATAGCGAGCAGCACTAATCCCTTCGTAACCTCGTAAACTGTCAATATTATCTACCAACTTTAAAGCTTCAAGATCGGTATTAATCCCTGAAATTGCTTGTTCAATATCTAAAATATTGCGCTGACGATTTAATCTTAGTAATAACTGTTTAGAATTGATTAACTTGCCTCGAACAATAGCTTTGGATGTATTCAATTGAAATTGGTGATCATTCTGGTGTTGAAACTGTAGTAATTCCACATTCAAATTAGATGCTTCTTTACTCCAAAGGTGTCCTTTATATCGCCCAGAAAGACTGAGGAACAAGACAGTAATTCGTGATTCTAAACAGGTAGCGATCGCTGGAGTAGATAAATTAATATTGCCAAACAGAAGAATTCTTTCCACATCTCGAATGGGGACTTCTATTTTATCCTTGTCTGGTACATGAATAAGAAACCGAAACTGTTCTTTCAACAAGCTTGTTCCCTGTTCTAGTAAATATAATGTAGCCATTGTCTGATTCCAAACATTTTTTTGAGGACGTGGCGCAACTTGTATTTGTTGTTGCTTTGGATTGGAAGTATTAGTGAGGGTTTTAATTTCTACAGAAGACATGATTAATTGCTGAGATATTTCTTCTTTTTCTGGTTGTAACTCTTCTGCGTCTGAACTTTTTTTTTTCCAGTTGATAAATATTCGCCGACTCTCTGTGTTTTCCGATCTCCTTGTTTTTTCTTGGGTTTATCTACAGGAAAGATAGCATTTTCTAAAAAGCCATGACCTAAAAAACAAAACCCGTGTTCAAAGTCAGTAATTTGGGTTTTATCACGATTAATATTGAGCTTAAGAGAATCAAGTAGATCAACAACTTCCGAGTAAGCTTGTCTAATTCTTTCTTGAGTACGAGCTAAAATTAAAAAATCATCTGCATAGCGTACTAATTTAATATCCGAATTAGCAATAGTGTGATCAAATTTATCTAAATAGATATTAGCAAGCAAAGGAGAAATAACCGAGCCTTGAGGTATTCCTTTCTTTAGTAATTTCAATCCTTTCTCGCTTAATATGCCTGAAGAAATCCAAGCTTTGATCAGACATAAAATACCAGGGTGATCGATATATTGACGTAATTGGACAAGCAATATCTGATGATCGATATTATCGAAATACTGAACGATATCTGCATCTAACACCCATCGATATCCGAGATCACGCCAATCAGCGACTTTTTCTACCGCCTGAATATAAGATAGATTAGGACGATAAGCAAAACTACAAGGAGAAAAATGAGGTTCAACCAGAGGAGCAAGCACATTTAAAAGAGCTTGTTGAACAATTCGTTCTCTAACGGTTAGAATTCTTAATTCTCGCCATTTACCTCCTTCTTTAGGAATTTTGACTTGTTTGTAAGGGTGAGGGCAATAAGTGCTATTATACTTTAGACGTTCATAATCTGAGATTTATTAAACTTCTGAAATCGTAGAGTCAGCAAGGAATCCAGTTCTTTTTTATGTTTCAAATGGGCATCATTCAAACATTCATAAATGGCTGAAGAAAAATCAGAAAAGTTTTCATAGTATTTACCATACAAACATTTCTTTTTGACAAATTTCCACAGCCTTTCAATTAAATTTAGATTAGGCGAATAAGACGGCAAATAGAGTAGCTCTATTGACAAAGAAAGAGCCAATTCTTCAACAATTTTACATTTTTGATAGCGGGCATTATCTAAGACTAGAGTGATGGGAATAGTTATTCCTAAAGCAGCTATTTTTGACCGGAGTTCACAGACTTGAGTTGCTGTAATATAAGTGTCATTCGTAACCAGAATAACTTCATGAGTTATTGCATTTAATGCTCCTAAAACATTGAAGCGTTTACGCCCGCTCGGTGACTTAACAAAAAGTCTCTCAAAACACCAAACAAAACCGAGAAATGCTCCCATGACGAAGTGAGCGGCATCAACAAAAAAAACAGCCCTTTTTCCTTCTTTAGCCTCATTTAGTCTGGGTTCTAGCTTTTTTTCTTTGTAGTCCTCTTGTTCATCTGGGTCAGCTTTAGAAGGAAGAGAACCTACTTTTAAACATTTCATTCCCATTGATTTTAAAAATTTTCTCACTTGGGTAGGACTTCGTTTTATTCCCGTTAATTCTTCTATCCTATATACAGCTTCATTTATTGTGGCTGGTGGATTTTTCTCGAAGTATTTTTTGAGCGTTTCTTTTTGAGACTCTAATTCACTTTTAGGGCGATAGAAGTTGATTTCTTTTAATTTTTCTATTCCGCCTTCTTCATAATCTCGAAGATAGGTTAATAAGGTATTTGGCGAGATTCCTGCTAACTGACAAATTTTTTTGTGCGGTATCTTTTGGCTCTTTAACCAGAGAACTTCCATCTTCAGTTGAACCCGGGGATGGGGATGATGAAATCTTTCATAATACAGTGAGTTCTTTTCTTCTTCCGTGAATTCTAGGTTAATCATGTTTTTAATGAGTGCTTTGCTTCTAATTATGACTCTTAAACTATATTATTGTCCTTGAGTAAAAAATGCAAGTTGTAGCCGTGCAAAGTATAGATTTGCATAGTTGTTCTGAAATGGCATTCGTCTTCCCCTTGGCTTTTAAAAGTTAGTTTAGTTACCAAAATACAATCAATTACTTTTTTGATCGCTATAGGGAAACTCTGATTCCAATCATATAGCTGACCCACCAATACGTCTAGTTGTCGAAAACTTTAGATAAAATTTTCAGCGGACTGTCACAAAAGGGAAATGATTACTCTATTTAATCTCCCCAGTAGCAAATTAGATTATAGTTCATCTTTACGAGAAATACCTAATGCTTAGGTCTGAACGGATTGACGAGCATCTGGACTAGATTTGATCAGTTTGGGTAATAGCAATCCAGACTTCGCTTTGTAAGCGTCAAATTCAGGATAGCGGGAGAGGGAGCGGTCTTTTTTAAGCATATTGGGGATGAAGACACCGGCGATGAATCCACCCAAAACCAGAAAAGGCAGCCAATGTTGGGCTAACAGGGCAAAACCGAGATAGATTAAAATCTCTCCTAAATAGTTGGGATTACGACAACGACTAAAGAAGCCTTCGGTGATTAACCCTTTTCTATATTTAAGGGTAAAATACTTTTGGGCATCGCTACCGTAATGGAGAAATACCCCGATAATATTGATCGCTATGGCTGCGGATATTAAGGGAGCGGTGGCCGTGACCTTCTCGCTAATAATAATAAAAGGGGCGGCCCAATATAAACCGAGAACGATAAAGGTAAATATTCCCCCAGCCACCGATATTTCTTTTTCCCATTGTTGATCGGGATATAATCTATCTTTGATCAACCACATAATACCGTAAGTTCCGTGTAGAGCAAGGTATATCCAAGCGAGCGACGTAAAATTATTATAAAAAGCCATTAAGCCAAGTATAATTAGAAAAGTTAGGAACTTATGGCAATTAATCGCGTGTTTTATCTTCATTTCAAAGTTCAATTAATTCTAATTAAAGGTAAACAATAATTACTGAAGTTTAAATCTAACCTTAACAATTAAGAGATGTTTGACATCACGGGAGTAGGTCCAAACAATTTAATTATTTCGGATTGACCCGATATTCCCTCGAACCGTCAGGATAAACTATAATCTCGTCGATCCTAAAAAAGTGATCGTTTATTGCTACGACGAATAAAGACCAGAGGATCACCCCCAAACCAAAAAGCCAGACGGTTTTCCTGTTGATCGGTATGGTGACTTCATCGGGTAACTTAGGAATCTTCATAGCTCGATCGCCCCTCGCCACGGATAGCCCTTGACGGCAAATAAACTTGCTATGCTTAATACGGTTAGCAAAAAATCGCCCATGCCTACTTATTTTAATGACGGTAAGAATAGGATAACAGAAATGCGATCGAATCGACCATAACTTTTCAGGAAGCCCTTCTGCTCGATTCGTTGGTTGGCTTGGTTAACTCGATTGGACTAGGGAGAGGTCTATTACAATGATAATTCCGATGGATAAAAATGAAGAATTTCAACATTTAGAAGAGATGATCGCCAATAAAGTATCCGTGTCAAGAAGATACATCATCGTCAGTTTCCGAACGTCCCCTGGCTTGGTAAATAGAATCTCTTAGGTCGGCCAAAGAACTATCATCGCTTAAAGCACCTGCCTGTTGCAGAAAAATAGCTTTACTATTTGGCGAAGAGTTAGAAGGAAAGGAAGTCTTCAAGGTTTTAGCCTCTTGCTCTAATAAAGTATCGCTGCTTAATTGTTCTGATTTTGGAGTAATTGTCATAATTGCTCCTGATTATTTATTAATATCTTATCATAATGGGTATGGAAAAACTCTCAGTACAGGAAAAAAATTGTAAGGAATGAAGAAAATTGCGATGATTGGGCAGAGATTTCCTCGGACTAACTACCATCAGGGTTTAGGGATGATTCTTCATGGTTTGGACGGGCTGGAGTTTTAATTTTCCCTGAATCTTTGTAGCAGTTCTTCACGGGATAAATTAGCCAAAGAAAGAAGTAAACCGGTGCGTTCCGAGATGGGAAGTTGGGCGATCCGTTCCACCAGACCAGATAATTCCGAATCTAGGCTGCCAAAGCGTCCTTCCAGAAGACTGGCTATCATAGAGTGACGTTCTTCTAATTTCCACTCTTCCCTTTGTTGTAAATAAGCTGGTGATAAGTTCATGATGTCCTCCTGTTCTTCGGTACTTAAATTATCTCTCAATTCTAAGTTTTTGCGCCAGTTGGCCAGAATTTCTAATAAATTCTCTCGAAAAGGATTGCGTTATGGCAGTTCAACTAACTCTTCAACTGCTCGTTTTTGAGTTCCTCTTTTACCTAATACTCTTAACCATAAGGTGTCTTCATTTACTGGTAATTGATGAATGACAATGATACCCGCTTTGAGAGACTTCGCTAAAAAGTAAACCCCTGTTAACCAATTACTCTCATCGCTGTGAGTCCCGACATTGAAAAGGTTTCGGCTAAACAATCTTAGCCGTCACCGTCCCCACCACATACTGCTCCCTAAGAACAGCGATCGCCTCTCCAACTCTACAATACTCCAACGGGTATTGGTTAGGTGGTCGCCCGTTCCCTACTCCCACTTCATCACATAGAGTTCGTCCAGTTTGCACTCAAAAAACTGGGCTAGTTTGCCGGTGCTGAGACTGTCGAGCCTTTTAAGTCTGCCCCTGATCAGACTTCTGATAGTGGATTGGGCTACACCTGTCCGCTCCGACAGTTCGGCGATGTTTAAGCCTTTTTCAGCCATTAACGCCTCTAGGTTGCTGTAGAAGTACAGTTCCTTCTCCTTATCGATCCATTCTTCCGCTTCGCCGGTTTCCCAAATCATACTGATTCCTGCTTCCAATCATCTGAAAGCTCCCTTCGCTCGGCTTCTTCTCTAATCAGTTGCTCAATTGCTTCAGAACGAGTCACGCGGCGATCAAAGGCAAGCCTGTCCAAGATGTGGCTGGCAGATTCAGTCAGCATAAACTGCTTCTGCTTCTTGGTTTCACCATATTTTTCTCGTTCCGCTCTTTTGTCTATGACCGCAGGAAACCCCATATCTGTTTACCTCAACAACTTTTAACCAGTATAGCACTTCAGACATTTATCCCTTTAGATATTGACATATTGATATATTGAGGTAATGATGTAAGTAGTAAGCAGACTACGGGGAGAGAAACGTTACCTAGCCAAGATGATGAAACAGCAACACTATCGAATGACCTTAGAGGAGGCGATCGCCCTTCACCAGTGCGGTCTGATTTCTTCAACAGCCCTACTCTACTGTTACTTGAGGATTCGCCTAGCTCCTGGCTGGAAAATAACTCTACACCAAAGAGAGATTAGCCAACAGCTTGGAATCAGCAAAGCAGCTTTTTACAAAGGGATTCAGAGACTCAAAGACAAGAAACTAATCGACTGGGAAGCCCCTAACGGTGTCGTAGTAATTCTTGGACAAAATGGAGACTCATTGGACAAATCGGAGACTGTTGGACAAAATAGAGACTCATTGGACAAATCGGAGACTTCGTTGGACAAAATGGAGACTTCGTTGGACAAAATGGAGACTTTGACCCCATCAAAAACCTTACCAGTCAAAGCTTCCGTCGTTCCTCCAGATTCTTATCAGATTTTTATTAAATCTCTCTCAGATACGGCGAGAGAGAAATTTTTCAATTTTGTCAGGGAGAAGGTGAAAGACTTCAACCCACCCATCCACGACATAGAAGCATGGCTGGCCGGCAAGAACGGCGCGGGTAAAGAACGTTCCCGCGTGTATTACGATATGTTTCAAAGTGAAGTAGGAGAAGCCGATTGGGAGAACCACCCCAAACGAGAGGAGTGGATTGCTGAAATACGGCAAGGAAAAGGTCGTTTTGTAGCCCAAGGGGGACCACCAGAAGAGTGGGAGACAAGAAAAGCTTTTGCGGACTGGGCGATTACCAACAATTTAGTTTGGGGGAACAAATCTTGAAAAAACTCCCCAGGGAGCCGATGCGCCCCGAAAAGGAACCAGGAGCGGAGGTAGAAATCTGGCAGCCCCGCTGGAATTGCTTCTGCTGTCATGACAGTGGGATTGTCCACCACTATCTCGCTGCCCTTGTCATCGATGGTTTTGACTCCAACCTGGATAAACTGCCCCGCTGCCATAACCCCGGCTGCTATGCCGGCGGTCACTTTGACGGGGAAGTTTTGGCTCCTAGTGTGGATTATCGGCTGACTGCTGACATCTGCCAAGAACTCGATGCTATTGAGCGGGAGAATTGGCGGGATTACGTTCAAAAGAAACGGCTTGCTCTGAAAGTTGACCTATCGACTATCGGCAAAAGTTTGAGACAGTGCCAGCGCACATCGACCGAGGAAAGGTCAGCGCGGCAGAAACATCAGGCTGTTTTGGGGAAATTGAACGGTCTTTGCTGATTTCGGCGGTCGCTATCCTGGATATTTAGTCAACGCCCTAAATGAAACTGGCATTAACCTGATAGGAGATCAAATCTCCCTCGACAAAGAAGCTGAGGCCGTAGCGACCCGGTGTTAAATTGAGAGACAGTCGGTCGCCGTATTCAACCGAACCGACGACGGTGGCGACACCCTTACTATCAAATCGGACTAACTCGGTGATCACGTTGGGGTCGGTGGCGAGTTCCAAACGAAGGTTACGCGAAGTCCTGAATTTGAGTCTGTCCACACTATCCCAAACGCCGCAGCGATTAGTTTCCCCTAAATGACCGTCAACCTCGAAGCTTTTTCCCGTTTTAGCTTTTCCCAGATCGATCGCTCCGCCCCATTCCCGACTCAGATCGCGTCTGGCATAAATCTCGCCGTCCATTCCAGTAATGATGTCTCTGTTCATAGTTTACCTCCGCGAATTTTTCTATCTCTACAGATAAAAAACTAGCGATTCCGTCGTCGCCATTCCCAGGGTGGCACCGGGTTTCCCCCGAAAATTCCCTTGCGGTTCGATCGAGTTTCTTTAAAAGCCCTTTCGATTTCCTTCCAGCTGGGACAGTCAGCTTTGAATCGATCGTAAGCCCAAACCATACCGTCCTTTACCTGCTGCAGTTGAACTAGCTGACCGTTGGCGTACACCTCGGCCACGGTACGCCCGAAGCGATCTGTATCGATAGCATTGATAGTGACTTGGTGATTCGCTCGGTTGAGTAGCGAGCGCAAGTGGTCACGACTAACGATGCCGTTCTCCTGTTTTATTTCTGGGGCATCAACACAGGCGAATCGGATTCTCTGCTGTTTTTCGTCACAATCGACCCTAATCGTGTCACCGTCGTGTACCGAACCCCTGACCACCGTGCAAGTGCGGGCATTGGCCAAGGTTGAGGAGGGAAGGTTCTGACAGGACACCAACAGTAAGGCGATCGCTAAAAGGAAAAAACGCTTCATGGTTTTTGGGTGCGTGACGGTGGCAAGGAAAACC
The DNA here is from genome assembly GCF_027530405.1 of Microcystis sp. LE19-41.2A. NCBI lineage: Bacteria > Bacillati > Cyanobacteriota > Cyanophyceae > Chroococcales > Microcystaceae > Microcystis > Microcystis sp. LE19-41.2A. Next base: position 13,908 of record NZ_JAPZQJ010000470.1, read on the forward strand.
AAATCGTCGGGATTGGTAATCGCCGTCTATTTTACGGTTGTGAGGATGTCAACAGCAAAATTTTCGTAAAGAGGGTGATTCCCATTGATTAATATGTCAAGTTCCGGTTCTTCGGTTTGTCTTATGCAATGGACGGGGTTATAAGGGATGAAACCCTTATAGAAACAGACATTACTGCGATTTTTGTCAATTGTTTGCGATCTGGAGCGAACTAATCAATTAAATCTCTTGCCAGATAAAGATTTAGTCGATTTATGCCACCCTATCGAACCATACCAAGTAACGAAGAACCCAAGTTCCCTGCCGTAAAGAATCCATCGATACTTGAGGCAATGATGATAGAACTGAATATTTCCTTAGAAGCCACCGAAAAAACACCCGATGAGATAAGACAATGCAAGAAAGGGATCGATCGGCAGTCGGACGAGTTTAACCAGTGGATGACCGGAATCAAAACAAGGCTAGATGCGATCGCTGGTAAGATCAAAGGGGCGGATACTGCAAGGGAGTGCGATTTTGCCCGCAACCGATGCGAGGGCAGCAATTATCAAGAAAAGTTACAAAAACCCCCTCTTACTATTTCTGGATAGTCAAATTAAGAGACAATGAAAGTCAGAGATAGATAAGTTTCAAGCGTAGACTTAAACTTTGAAGAGGAAGGGATGACAAAATTATTAGATAGTCATCCCTATTGATAAAAGGAGGCGAAACTGATGTCGCTGACAATTTTAGATTCGGGAAATCGTGATGTAGACAGTCTTAATGTTTGGCTGAAAGAAAAAGGTTGTCCTGAGTATGCAGACTTATACCGTCAAGCAGGAGAAAACTTACACTTCAAATAATATGGATACTATCACTTGGTTAGAATTAAATCGAACAAACGCAGGAAAACCTGCCATTACCGCTTACGCTGGTGCAGAACCTAAATTCACACGTTTTTATGAAACAATGGCGGAATTTCGAGAATTTCTCGATGCTTTTGCCAATGTTAATAATGGTCCGCTCGTAGCAGAAACCGCTACAAAAATTATCCCAGATTGTCCTGATATTGGCGAGGTTCGTCCACCACTTGGAAAACGTATTTTGCTCGATCCTGGACATAGCCGTTCTCGACGAGGTGCCAGCGACTTAACAGGGACAGTTAAGGAAGAACTATTAAATGAGATTCAAGCTACGCTCATTAAAGACAAACTAGACCAAAATGGCTTTGTAGTGGATATTTTTAATCCCGATCCTGACAATTTGACAGATGTGGGCAAACACGCGAAAAGCTATGATATGTTCCTTTCCTTGCACCATAACAGTTATGATGGGACGGGAGATCCCTATACTTGTGCAATGATTGACAACGACAAAGCTAAACCATCTTCTAAAAAATTAGCAGCCTTAGTTGCTAAACGAGTGGCATCGGCAATTGGCAATCCCCTTTTCGGTGGGACTAATGGTACAGAAGGAGTTTATCAAGCAGGGTTATCTGTTTTAGATGCAGCCGAACAAGTCTGTGAAGGTCCCTGTATTTTAGTCGAAAGTTATTTTCTGAACAAGTACGGAAATATGAGCGTTGCTACAGACAGATCTAAACAAGCTGCAAATGCGATTGCTGGGGCAGTTGTTGAGTGGTTTTCATAAACTTGCCTTGTGGTTAGATTTACTTACAGCTTTTTTCAGATAAATGAGGTGCGTTATCGCATCTATACCTAGTTAGCAAAGGTTATTGTGTACGGTTCTTCGTTTATAGCGTTTCCTGTCCGCCACCCAAGTGTGAGAAACGCTATAGGACTATCCCAAGAGAGATAAAATTATGAATGGATCTACTTTTTGCCGACATAATTGACAGAGAAGTTCGACATCTAGAGTGCAAGTTTAGTCTAAAGACTATGAAGTAGAGAAAAACAATAGTAAATTTTGTTTTTTTCTAGTTATTTTTCAGAAAAGGAGAAAAGCTATGAGTTGGCTACGTTTCCGAATGAACTTGAAGCAATCCGACCAACTACTGACAGGAAAACTATCGGTTATGGATGGGGAAAATGAAGTAAAATCTTTCCTCGCTACTTCTGGGTTGAGTGGTTGGCAGAAATCAAGTTGTCAATCCGTGCGAAGAAAAGGTCCAATCCCAGCCTGTAAGACAGTCAATATCTCTAATTATTCTGTTAGAACAACACCTTTTGACGAAAGGGGAGTTTCAGGGGTTGAAGGAAACTTTTACTATATTGAGCCAGATCCAGTTATTGTACCTCCATCACGAGGGGAGTTTGGGATTCATTTCGATGCTAACATTCCTGGTTCCGCTGGCTGTGTTGTCTTGCGTAACGGAGATGAATGGGAGGATTTTCAAGACTTTATGGCAAGTTATAAAAGACGGGGTTTTTCAACAATTTCACTGGTCGTTGAGTATAACATACCAGAAACTCCTAAACCTCAAGAATTAGTAGAGACTTCCTATTTTACGGTTATTTCTCCTCAACCCGGGTCAACTCTCAAAACTTACGAATCAATTGATTTTAGTGGTACGGCAGATAAAGAAGTAGCCCAAATTATTGTTACTGTGGGACCTGGTGGTCCATTCAAAATTGCCGAAGTTAAACCAGTAGATGGTAAGTGGAGTTTCGGTCAGACATTGATAACTCCAGGTGTTAGTCGTCCATTTTATTTTATGGCGTTTGATGCCGATAGCAACTTACTGCAAAAAATTGATTTTCAAATGACTTTAGTTTCTCCAACGGAACGAACGAGAACCATTAAACTGACAGGAAAAATGTCAACTTTTGGCGGACCTAATGATACTGGGATGAGAAGAACTGAAGGATTAGCTTTGGTTAATCGTTATGAAGAATTGCCTGATTATTTTCTCCAGCCTCCTAATGGTGATGAGGGATTAGGACGGTTACTGAATCCAGACAAATACTATATCGCCTGTCGTTGGAACTACAGCGTCACCCCAAGACGATATTTAATTTCCACCGTTGTTAAAGTTACCAATCCTAAAAATGGTCAATCTGCTGAGGCTAAACCTGTTGACTGGGGTCCAGCAGAGTGGACTGGACGAGTAGCGGATATTTCTCCTGGTCTTGCCCTTAAACTAGGTCTAGAAACCGATGATCTCTGTATTGTGGAAATCACCCTTTCTGAAAACTGAGACAAAATGTGAGGTTAATTCGAGGAGGTTATTCTGATGAAAGTTAAACTGCTAATTTTCCTTAGCTTGTGTACGGCTTTAAGCATCGTTGGCTCTACGATATTTGCGTTTTCTGGAAAAATGTCCACCGCACAAACTACAGTATCAAAAGCTTATGAGGATGCCCTAATAGATGCTGCAGATTCCCTCCCGGATGAAGTATTAGATAACTTGACAGCTATTGTTGAATCTAATCCCAAGTTAATCTGGGAAGGTCAACCCGGCAATAGTCGAGTTTTAGTAGCGACTTTTACTGGAGCAATTGGGTATAAATCAGGTCAAAAAATTTTTCCACCTTCAGAAATTTGGGTAACTGTTGTCCCAGAGTTAAAAGACTTTTGTACTAACTATAAAAATACGGGAGTTGATAAAAACCAACTAAATTTGAGACTCAAGCAGCTTTTAGGTTTGCCTCCCAATCGAGAATATGTAAAAGTTGCAGAAATCTGGGTACATCCACAATATCTTAAAAGACCAACTCTAGATACTGAAATTAATGATCGCACGATTCAACCTATTACGAATTCGATTCATACTTTGCTATTTCCTCAAGGGGTTGATTCTGCTTATCAAGCTTGGTTTATAAATCAAATCAAAAATCGAGAACTAAATCGGAATCCTTCAAAAAATCTGGAAAGATTAACTAATAACAACTCTCAGGACGATCCTTATCCATTTACTGGATTGGGATATACTTATGACTGGGGTATTTATCCTAAAACCAATCTTCAAACTAACGCAGGATTGAGTGAGTTTGTCATTTTTTTGGGAACCCAAACTCAAGTATCTATCCCCATTGAGGTTAAGCAAGTTTTATCTACCGAAGAATATTGTAAAGTTGGAGAATAATTGTGAAAAACCTAACCGAAAATTCTCTCATGTTTGTCCATTATAAAAGCTGGAATGATGATATAAACATTGAGAACAAATATATTAATCATATTCGTACAGAATACGAATACGATAGTCCTGTCAGTGGCAACCATTCAGGAAGTAAGCAATTATTGTTAACCGATAACATCTTGACCGAACAGCAGTGGGAAGACTTAGAAACATTTATCAAGGGCAGCAACTTTGAGCGACTGGAAGATATTTATGGTGCTCCAGAGGGATACCGATATTATCCTTACAACCTAACTATAGGTTGGGGGACGGGAAAAAAAGAAGTGAAGTATCGGAGCAACCCAAGTTATGAACAAGCTCCAGAAGCTTTCAAAAATATCGAGAACTACCTTTTTGCTCTGTCTGAGCAAGCTAGAAAATGACTTTCATTTCTGGCTGACTATATTTCAAGGAGGAAACTTATGACTGAACAAAATCAGAAATCTTTTTATTGTTCACTCCCCAAGGTACCGGAGAGGGTTTTCACAGAAGATGTTAATCCCAGACGAGCGAGTGACGACGATAGTGGGGATGATACAAATGCCAGCCTGCGGGTCAAGTTGCTAAAAGACCATAAATATATCCTACGAATTCGACTCTGCTACAGCGATTGCTCTGGGGAAACTGCGGTGATGATGTGGTAGCTGCTTCAACAGATATAACTTGATTCGGTCGGGAAGAACAACCATAAATTTTTCTCGGAAACTACAAAGAGAATTCCTGTTAATTGCCTTCGATATTTACCAAACACATTATTAATTGGCGATCATTCAGGACTCTTAAAAGTCAGAAACAAATAGATATTTAGGAGATGAGGTAGAAAAAATGGAACTTACAACAGCACTAAAAAATGAGTATTTGACCCTTTGGCAAAACTGCCAAATTAACCCTGCCTACGCAGAAGGTGTTGCTTGGTATGTCAAACAAATTGAAAGATATCGTGATACTTACGAATCGGTAGCTCAAGAAACTGATGTTCCTTGGTTTGTTATCGCGGTTATTCACGGTATGGAATCAAGTTTTAAGTTTACCAGGCATTTACATAATGGCGATCCCTTAACCTCGCGCACTGTTAATGCACCTCCTGGAAGGCCACAAGGCGGACAACCGCCTTTTACTTGGAAAGAATCTGCCATTGATGCTTTGGAATATGATGGTGCGACTGCGATACGATCTTGGGATTTACCCACTGTCTTTTGGTTTCTTGAAGGGTACAATGGTTGGGGTTATCGGACAAGTCTGGGGCGCGACACAACTCCGCCATGTCGAAGTGCTTATATTTACTCAGGGACTAATCATTACATTAAAGGAAAATACGTTAGTGACGGCGTATTTGATCCTAATGCAGTCAGCGCTCAAGTCGGTTGTATGGCACAACTGAAAGAACTGGAAAATAAGGGTCTGATCCGTTTATCTCCATCGGCGATCGAAGACGATCCCATTCAGGTAGGATCGGTCGCTTCTTGGCAAAACATTCTTAATGGTTGTGGTTACTTTCCTGTGTTAACTATCTGTGGAGAAATGGATGAAGAAACAGTCAGCATGACTAAAAAATTCCAGAAAGACTTAGGACTAGAAGAAACGGGAAAAGTTGACTTAATAACGTGGCGAGCAGGACTTAATCACGCAAAACTCCCTGGTTGGTCAAACATTACCCCCATAGTAGTACGACATGATGAGATAATTAAAACTCGTACTGTTACACAGAAACTTTACGAGTTCTACAGTAAACCTAGCAATTATGATAAGGTTTATGCTGATGTTATGAGGTGGTATGGAACTACTACCAATGCTTGTGTTGCTTTTATTACTAGCGCACTGCGATTATCAGGATATACTATCCCCAAAGAAGATCACGGTTATGGCAATATCTCGTTGAACACATCAGCTTTATCCCACTATCTACAAGACGAGAAAGGCTGGGAAAAATCAACAAATGTTAATAATCTTCTACCAGGAGATGTTGTTTTAACTGTAGGTGGACAATTTGGGCAAGATAGAGATGGTGTACTGATTCCCAATCACGTTTATATGTTTGCTGGTTGGTCTGATCGGGCTAATCATATAGCATGGGTAATTGATAATCAGGGAAAATATCGCCATACCCGTCATACAAATGCCATTCCAGGCGGGAAAAGTGCCTTTGCTTACTTCCTCCGTGCTTAATAGTTGACGATTGGGGTGGATTAAGCCATTTTTAATCCACCTTAATCGAGTCATACTAAATCGGTTGAGTATAGACCTCTTGCAAAAGTCTTAATTCGATCCTTGTACAGCAACATTTTTGAAGATTATCAACTACTAATAAATAATTAACTGAAAGTCCCTCCCATTATTGTTTCTATCGTTTGTTTTCGGATTTATGCAAGAGGTCTTATAGACCACATATCGGGAGAGGCAACAGGCAAGGGGCAAGAGGATGAATAAATGATCGGTTTTTAATAACTGAACTCGATATCAAACCTAAAACCAAGATATATAAGTCCACCTTATCACCCCGACAAGTAATACTGAATGTTAAGAAACTTTACAAACCGTTACATAACCCTTAAGATTAGAACATCATAAATCAATAAAACCGCACTCATAAACCAATGACCACCACCTTACAACAGCGCGAGAGCGCTTCCCTGTGGGAGCAGTTCTGCCAGTGGATCACCAGCACCAACAACCGTCTTTATGTCGGCTGGTTCGGTGTGATCATGATCCCCACCCTGCTCACCGCCACCACCTGCTTCATCATCGCCTTTATCGCCGCTCCTCCCGTAGATATCGACGGTATCCGCGAGCCTGTAGCTGGTTCCCTACTCTACGGAAACAACATCATCTCCGGTGCGGTTGTTCCCTCTTCCAATGCGATTGGACTCCACTTCTACCCCATCTGGGAAGCAGCTTCCTTAGATGAGTGGTTATACAACGGTGGTCCCTACCAGTTAGTCATTTTCCACTTCTTACTAGGTGTTTTCTGCTACCTCGGTCGTCAGTGGGAACTGTCTTTCCGTTTAGGAATGCGTCCTTGGATTTGTGTAGCTTACTCGGCACCTGTATCCGCCGCTACTGCTGTATTCTTAATCTACCCCATCGGACAAGGTTCTTTCTCTGATGGTATGCCTTTAGGAATCTCTGGAACCTTCAACTTTATGTTTGTGTTCCAAGCAGAACATAACATTCTCATGCACCCCTTCCATATGTTAGGTGTGGCTGGTGTGTTCGGCGGTTCCTTGTTCAGTGCAATGCACGGTTCTCTAGTAACTTCTTCCTTAGTGCGTGAAACCACTGAAATCGAATCTCAGAACTACGGTTACAAATTCGGTCAAGAGGAAGAAACCTACAACATCGTTGCCGCTCACGGTTACTTCGGACGCTTAATCTTCCAATACGCTTCTTTCAACAACAGCCGCTCCCTGCACTTCTTCTTAGGTGCTTGGCCGGTAATCGGTATCTGGTTTACGGCAATGGGTGTTAGCACCATGGCGTTCAACCTCAACGGTTTCAACTTCAACCAGTCGATTCTCGATTCTCAAGGTCGTGTAATCGGTACTTGGGCCGATGTGTTAAACCGCGCTGGTATCGGTATGGAAGTAATGCACGAGCGCAATGCTCACAACTTCCCCTTAGACTTGGCTAGTGGTGAACAGGCTCCTGTAGCTCTGACCGCTCCTGCTATCAATGGTTAAGTTCTAGTCTGAACGAAAAGGCACTCCCGCGAGGGGGTGCTTTTTTGTTGTTAGAATCATAATATTCAAGAAGAGATTTATTGGCTTGATTGATGATACAAAAAAGTACGAATTTATCAATAGGAGTATTAACCGATGCAACTCGAAGACTACTTTAATTTTTTGACTCCCAATGACATTCGCTTAAAAAACTCCCGCATTGGCATTGAAACTATCTTATATGAATACATTTACCGCGCCCGTACCCCTGAAGAAATCGGGCAAATTTATCCTACCCTTACCCTAGAACAAATCCATGCCACTATTCTCTATTACCTGCATGAAAAAGACCGAGTTAGTCAATATCTGGCAGAATGGCTAGAACATTGTCAAAAAGGAGAACAAGAACAGGATTTGAACCCTCCCGCTTTTGTGGAGAAAATGCGGAAATTCAAGGCGGAAATAGCAGCAGAAAATATCAATGAGTATTCAGTATCTAATTGATGAAAATTTACCGCCGCTGTATCGGGAGCAATTATTGCGCCGTCACTCTGATTTAACGGTTTGGATGATTGGCGAACCTGGTGTTCCGTCGAAAAGCACCTTAGACCCAGAAATTTTAATTTGGTGCGAAGCAAATCACTTTATTTTAGTCACAAATAATCGGACTTCTATGCCTGTTCATTTAGCTGATCATCTGGCACAAAGTCGTCATAGTCCAGGGATTTTTGTCTTGCGTCCTAAAGCAACAATCAAAGAGATTATTGAGAATTTAATTCTCATTGCTTTATTAGGCGATGCCCAAGATTATCAAGACCGGATTACTCATATTCCTTTATAAATACTACTTGCTGTTTCTGTTTTATTTTTAGTTGTCTTAGGCGTTGAATCAGGGGAGATGAAGATAAACAATGGTTATTGGAGAAGTTACATCAATAATTAGGATTGAATAATCAAAAAATAACTAAACAGGTATTAATGGATAGTTGGAATGAAGCTTATAGTGATAGATCGGATGAATCAGAAACTTTGATGTTAGAGGGAACACGCCATCATCAACGCCAATTATCTGAGTAAATATGACGATTTTTCAAGGTGAGATTTATTGGATTGATGTAGGAAAACCACAAGGTTCTGAACCTGCTTATCTTTGTCCTTGTGTTGTGGTGCGAAATGATGCTCTGAATCAGTCACAAATTGGGACGGTTATTGTGTGTCCATTAACAACCAATTTGAGACGAGCAAAAGCTATTGGTAATGTTTTATTGAATGAGGGTGAAGGGAATTTACCTGAATCCAGTGTTTTTAATGTTTCACAGGTTTTTACGGTTGATAAACGTCTTTTAACAGAGTCTATCGGAAGAATTTCTCGGTAAAAAATCAAATTAATTATTCAGGGAATTAAGTTGGTTATTGAACCTCAAGAACTCGAATAATAGGGGTTATAAAAGGATTTAAAGAATCCATTTTCCCTTAGACTTGGCTAGTGGTGAACAAGCTACCGTAGCTCTGACAGCCCCTGCTATCAATGGTTAAGTTCTAATCAAATAATTACGACGAAAAAGGTCGGGGTGAGCTAATGTTCGCCCCGACCTTTTTTGTACATTATGAAATGTTAAACAACCAAATTCGCTCGATAATTCCTGAATGTCATCGGCTAAGATACTTTTAACTCGGCCTTGACGATACGATGATCCGGGAATCCCGTGGCATCTTTAGAGCAATCAAAAGGAACTATAGAAGAACTCGCCGACCAATTTTTGGCGGTTCCACCGACAAAAACAGCATCTAAGATACTGTTAAAATTTGGATTACATTGAGTGGATAGACAATTATTAGAAGCTAAACAATCCGGTTGAATCCACTTTAATATGTTGTCTTGATTTAGTTTATTGAAAGCCGTATTACCTCTTCGTTCATCGAGATCAAAATCAAAGTTAAAGTCTCCCACTATAATCGTCGGTAAACTTTGCTGATTGCTCCAATTTCTGACAAAATCAGCCTGTTGGTTTCTTCTTTCCTCTTCACGACGGTTGAAATGGTTGACCATAAATAAAAATTCGGTTCCGTTCGCAAGAAGTTTAAATTTACCCACAAGCGGATTTCTTGACCCTCCAGAACCAGATAAATTATTGATAGAACCCACTAATTCTAACTGACTTTGATCGTAAGCGATCGCTAATCTATCTTGACCGCCCGTTTCTCCCAAGACCGAGGTAAATTTTGAACCCATGGCTTGAGTAAACTGATCGAGGTCGTCCTGATTCATCACCTCTTCAAGACCCCAAAGAATGACCTCTGGATGCTTTGTAATTTCCTCGGACACTTTGTCGGGGGTAGTGTCTCTGGGATTAAAGTTTGGTGATTCTACGTTATAGGTGGCCAATTGCAACCGGTTTATAGGAGGATTCGGAGGCGGGTTAACCGAATCTTCCAAAACTTGAGCGACATATTTTTCTATAATCCAACCTTGTTGGGAGGGAATTTGCACTTTCAGCCAATGCTTTTCCCTATCGGTTGCGGTCACTGTGGCCGTTACACCATCGGGTAATCTTCCCTTTAAACTCGGAAAAGGATTTTCGTGCAAAGGAACACCTTGAGGATTTGTGGCTTTAAGCTGTACTTGCTGACCTACCTCTACATCTAAGGCGAGGGATGGGTCGGCAAAGATAAAGCCTCCCCAAGCTACTATCAAGATGACAATACCGAGCAGTCTTTTCATGTGTTTGACCTGTACGGTTTACTGTTCATCATAGTAAGCGTTTAGGGGTGAAAACGGCATTCACAGGAACAAGCAATTTAATTCTGTCTTTGATTGAATGGTATTTTGGATTGGTTGTCTCGTACATCCCACATTCCGCACCCTAGTCGTTGAAATCAAAAGTTGCTCTAGCCCTTGTATGGTAAGACTTTTAGCGATTACTAAGAATTATGAAGTGTCACACTCTAGTCAGCGATCGCCAGCTTAATGACAGTTTATCTCAATAATTTGGTATCAGAGCTATCAGATTTTTAGGGCTAATTGTGCATCTGCTGGGCTAACAAATTAGCCTGTAATTCAGAGCCAGCAATCGTTTTGACGATTTGGATAAAATTTTCAATGTGACACTTTAGGGTGCGGAATGTGGGGTACATAGCGGTTCTCACATCTGTGTAGCACAGTTAAACCTTTACTGATTAAACTTTTCACCATCGACAGGCCTCTTGCGAACAGGAAATGCTATAGTAACCTTCCTCGACCAGTAGCATAGTGGTCTGTCAAGATTGAATTGAAGGATAAATCTACCCCTGCTTCCCCTGCTTGTCTCAACCCGTTATTTTAGAATTGACAGACCAATAGTCTAATCGTTCTGAATCGGAGCGCCCCAACATTCCTGCTTATGTAGCCGTTATCACATCGACTCCTCTGGCTCTTAAAGCCGCTACAAGGCTCTGATCCATCGAGTCTTCATCCAAATATAATGCCAGCCTGACTATTTATTTAACTTAGATTGAAGCCATTCCTATTCAAACTGTTTCACCTCAGCTTCTTCTTGTGCTAAATCAGTTTCAATTTCTTCCCTGTTGGCATGATAGTAAGTTAGAGCCGCATAAACTTTGGCTAAATCGGTTCTTCTTTACCTGGTATGGTTCGATAGGGGGGCATAAATCGACTAAATCCTTATCTGGCAAGAGACTTAATTGATTAGTTAGCTCTAGATAAAAAACAATTGACAAAAATCGCTAAATGCCTTTCTCTATAAGGGTTCCATCCCTTATAACCCCCGTCCATTGCATAACACAAACCGAAGAGCCGCAATAATTAACCCTTGCATATCATTATTGATTACTTTTTGACTTTTGCCAGAAGCCGATCAGAAAAGTGGCATAAACTTCTCAACGCCTGAATTTGGAACAAGCTGACATCCTCTGCTGGAATGTAAGTGATAAGTTTTACCGCTCGAATCTGTCTTCCTCTCTGTGTTCTTTGTGCCTCCGTGGTTTATCCTTAATCTTTCTGGGATCACCTGAGAAAAACTGTATGCTAGGCCATATTTAACCAAGCTAAACCAAGAGAGCCTTAATTTTTTGGTTAGGATAGGCACTCTTGCAATAGTCCCTTCCATAGGTGTAATTAATTTTGTTCAATCTCTTGGTGTTTTCTTGTCCAGACTCCGAGAACACTGGCCCCTTACCCCTCCTCTAGAGGTCTATTGATAATTAGCCAATTTTTGACGACGAAAATCCCGAGGTGATAATCCTGTCCAACGCTTAAAAGCGCGAGTAAAATGGGCGGTATCACTGTAACCTAATTCCATGGCAATATCAATTAATTTTATCTGGGGTTCCTGCAGCCACAAAACTGCTTGCTCAAAACGAATTTTTTCCACTACCTGAGTATAGGTTAAACCTTCTTCTCCTAACCTTCTTTGTAGGGTACGGACACTCATGCCGGTGATTTCTTTGGCTAAGTTAATATCGGGATAACCGTTGGGTAAAAGAGGAGTAATCACCTGTTTTAAAGAGCCACTTATAGCGTTTCTGATTCACAAGAGGTACATTCCCGATCCTGAACAGCTTAATCAGCAAAGGTTTAAGTGTGCCGCACAGATGCGAGAACCGCTATATATTCTGTACAGGGGAGGAAGAATAGAGATTTTCCCGATCTTTTTGACTCGGTTTATTATCTAAAGCTACGGAAAATTTAAGAGGTAAACTCAGAAAAGAACGAGGAAAAACAATAGCGGTAAATCCCATTCCCGCACGAATTTTAGTTCTGCTTAAAGATTCATCTTTTAATTCGCAGCCCCGCTCACCCTGAAGATAAATTGTCGGTGGCTGCCATAATTTTCCTAGGGCGATACTAACTAATTCGATCATCAGTCTTGAAGCAAATTGGGCAGCATAATGACAATTAACCTCCTGATTGTGGAGATAACGCTGACAAAAATAAGCGGTTTCTTCCTGTTCTTTAATCCAGAATATTTCCCCTGAATTGTTAGCAGTGATCATGTTTTTGACCGTATTAAAAGCATCATAGACAGTCAAAGACTGACAAATAATTCGCCTGAAAGTCCCTAAATCAGCGATCGAAGTTGCCTTCCCTACTAATAATCCTAAGTTGTCTATACCTTCTCTGTGCGCCGCTTTCTCGATCAACGAGAAGGCCTGATGACGTGGGATTAAAGATTCGGGATGATCGAGCGCAAATAAGGGTAATTTTACCTCCTCTAATAATTTTTCCGTGGGGGAACCGATGCGATGAAGAAACGTAACAAAGGGTAACAAAGTATTAACCCGAAGCAGGGGGATATATTTCATCTCATTAGAGAACAAGTCGGCGAAAGGAAACTGTGAAGATTATCGCGATTTTGGCGTGAGATGGCAAGAAAAATTTTGATGACACGCTACAATCTTGAATGTCGAAATTGTGAAAACTACCATCTAAGTGGGTGGGTGGAATTAAATATAAGATGAACGTAGGTTGGGTTGAAGCATGAAACCCAACGCCCGCATGGGTTACGCTACCGCTAACCCATCCTACAAATAATTGTGCCTCCCTACTTAACTTTAATCCTCGCAATAATCAGGGGGAAATGTCCGTCCGATCCAAAGCAGTCAGGGAGTTAAAAGTTTTTACTGTAGCTTTAGTGTATAGTGAAATATTCTCAACGTCAAGCCGTCCTTTTAGGCTGGGGTTTCAAACCGATTATTTTCGATGAAAAAATTAATTCTAGCCACGAGTAACCTGGGTAAATTAGCAGAGATAGGCGAATACTTAACTGATATTGACCTAGAATTGCAGTTAAAACCCGATGATTTAGAGATAGAGGAAACCGGGGCGACTTTTGCCGAAAATGCCTATTTAAAAGCTGCTCAAATTGCCCTAACATTGGGAGAATGGTCGATCGCTGATGATTCGGGATTGGAAGTAACCGGGTTAGGAAATGCCCCGGGGATTTACTCGGCCCGCTACGGTGAAAATGATCGAGAAAGAATCGATCGCCTCGTCAGAGAATTAGGAGATAATCAGGATCGCTCGGCCCGTTTTGTCTGTGTAATTGCGATCGCCCGTCCCGATGGTGAGATTGCCTTGAGCGCCACAGGAATCTGTACGGGAGAAATTTTAACCAGTCCTAGGGGTAAAGGTGGTTTTGGTTACGATCCGATTTTTTATGTTCCCGAATACGCTTTAACCTTTGCGGAAATGTCTCCCGAATTAAAAAGAAAAATTAGCCACCGAGGACGAGCTTTTGAGCAATTGCTGCCCCATCTCAAGACTCTCGCGGGTACAAATTCATCAAGGCTCTGACTTGTTCAGCATGATAAGAGCTTCTTGTCAAGGGACTCGCAACAATTTGTAAAAATCCCAGAGACTCCCCATATTCGCGCCAAGCGTGGAACTGTTCGGGGGTGATAAATTCCTGTACACCGAGATGTTTTGGCGATGGTTGCAGATACTGCCCGATGGTGAGAATATCACAATCGACGGCCCGTAAATCGCGCATTACTTGGCGCACTTCCTCGTCGGTTTCCCCCAATCCCACCATAATGCCCGATTTTGTGTAGGTAGCGGGAACAATGGCGCGAGCGCGCTGCAATAATTCTAGAGAACGCTGGTAATCACCCTGGGGACGCACACGACGGTAGAGACGGGGAACAGTTTCGGTATTGTGGTTTAAAACTTCAGGTTTAGCGGCAAGAATTAAAGCTAAAGCCTGCCAATTGCCACAAAGATCGGGAATCAGCACTTCGATGGTGGTTTTTGGGGAAATGCGGCGAATTTCCTCGATACAACGGACAAATTGACTAGCGCCCCCATCAGCCAAATCATCGCGATTGACAGAAGTGATCACTACATGATTAAGATCGAGACGTTGCACGGCTGCCGCTAGTCGCTGGGGTTCCGTGGAGTCTAAAGGTTGCGGTTTTTTCTCAAAATCTATATCACAGTAAGGACAGGCGCGAGTGCAAGCAGGACCCATAATTAAAAAGGTAGCCGTCCCCGCGTGGAAACATTCGCCGATATTGGGACAGGAAGCCTCCTCACAAACGGTATTTAAGCCTAAATCGCGTAAAACTTCCTTAACACTGCCGACTCGCTGCCATTGCGGTGCTTTTACCCGTAACCACTCTGGTTTGACCGTCACGCCTGAACTACTCCGATAATTTTTGCCTATATCTGTAATATCCTAGCAAGTCTCGACCCAATCAAGGCAGAATATGCTATGATAATTTAGCTAAAAACTTTCGGGATGTAGCGCAGCTTGGTAGCGCACTTCGTTCGGGACGAAGGGGCCGCAGGTTCGAATCCTGTCATCCCGATTAAAGACAATCAAGGTGTAATCTGTTCTATGGTTAAGTAGATAGGTGTTAAAAATTGTCAGTAAGTAGCTGGTTATAATTAAATTAAAAATGGATTTTAGGTTCGATCCCCCCTTAATCCCCCCTTGATAAGGGGGGTGCCGATCCCCCCTTAATCCCCCCTTGATAAGGGGGGTGCCGATCCCCCCTTAATCCCCCCTTGATAAGGGGGGTGCCGATCCCCCCTGCCCCCCTTGATAAGGGGGGTGTCTGACAACTTTTAACGCCTACCTACTTAGATCATGAAAATTGAGGAATTACTCAAAAACAAACGAGAAAAAATCATTGCTATTGCTGCTAAACACGGCGCAAATAACGTGCGAATCTTTGGTTCTGTCGCACGGGGAGAAGCTGACGAAAAAAGCGATATTGATTTATTAATTGATTATTGTAGCGAACGTCGGAGTCCCTGGTTTCCTTTGCCGTTAATTCGAGAACTCGAAGCTTTGTTAGGCTGCAAAGTTGATATTGTTACCGAACAGGGACTTAAAGATAGAATCAGAGAGCGGGTACTTAAAGAAGCAATACCACTATGAGAGATGATACCGAACGCTTGCGGGATATTTTAGAAGCAATTGAGCGGGTAGAAAAGTATGCTCCACAGGGAAAAACCGTGTTTGAACAACAAGAATTAATTCAAACTTGGATTGTCTATCATTTACAAATTATTGGTGAAGCAGCGAGAGCAACTTCTCAAGAATTTCAAGCAAGATACCCCGAAGTTACTTGGCGAGATGCCAGCGATCTAAGAAACTTAACTATTCATGAATATTTTCGTATCAATCTAGAGATTATTTGGGATATTGTTGAAAATGACATTCCTCCTCTAAAACAACAAATCGAAGCTATTTTACAGGAATTGATTTGACGAAACCCAGTCCAATTATTTAAAACTGTTGGGTTTTAGGTTCGATCCCCCCTGCCCCCCTTGATAAGGGGGGTGCCGATAGGCGGGGGGATCCCCCTTGATAAGGGGGGTGTCGATCCCCCCTTAATCCCCCCTTGATAAGGGGGGCATTTGATAATTTTTAAAGCCTACCGACTTAGTAGGTTGATTCATGAATCAATAGAACTCTTGCAAATTAATTATATGTTATAATGATTGGTTAACTAATTTTCCCAAAAAAATTAGTTAACCAGTACATTCGTCCTGAATGAAAACTTGAAGTTTAACTTTTAACTCAAAACTCTTTAGAGCTGCTTTAATTTGGTTATCAAAACCTCTTTATTTAAGCGGCACAAACTATCTCAATTTTTATAATTGAGAATAAATTCTCCTTGACTTGATTAATCTTTAGGCAACTTTTAAGAAGCTGCTATACCTATCCCTAACTCACAGTTATAAATAGCCGCCAACAAGTTAACTCTTAAACTATATCTTCGACGACGATTCCGATATT
>NZ_JAPZQJ010000371.1:0-6340 GCF_027530405.1 Microcystis sp. LE19-41.2A
AACCCTTATATAGAAAAGCATTTAGCGATTTTTGTCAATTGTTTTTGCTCTAGAGCGAACTAATCAATTAAGTCTCTTGCCAGATAAGGATTTAGTCGATTTATGCCCCCCTATCGAACCATACCAAGTAACGAAGAACCACTTTACTTTTTTCCAACTACTTATCAGTACCCCAAAAATTAATATAGGAGCTGCTGAAAAAGTTTGTTGGTGGAGGCAGGGTGTGGGGTGTGGGGTGTGGGGTGTGGGGTGTAGGGTTTTACCGATTTTGAGATAGTCAGTTATCTAATTTTCAGGGAAAAAGTCCAGGAATTTTACCCCCGATCACTCCAATGGTCAGCACTTTTTGAGGGGAAAAAAGTCTAAGAGCCTTATCCAAAAAGGTTTTTAGATTTATTCAGCAAACCCTAGTTATTAACCGCCGATTCTAACATAGTAATTGTTCCCCGATTAGCATCAAATTCTACCTCAATACCGATGGGAATAGTTTCAATAATCTCCAAATGTCCGATCATTAAACCTAAACAAGCGGGAATTTTTAAGGGTTGGATATATTCTCGGATCACTTCTTCTAAAGTCAGGGAACCATAGTCACTATCGGCGCTACAATTGCTACATTGACCGAAGATAAACCCAGCTAAATTATCGAGAATTCCCGCTAATTTTAATTGATTTAACAGGCGATCTATTTCATAAATATCTTCACCAATATCTTCTAAAAATAGGATAGCACTGGTAAAATCTGGTAGATAGGGAGAACCAACTATTGAGGCTAAAGTGGTTAAATTACCACCGATTAATTTACCTTTTGCTTGACCTTTAGTAATAGTTTGAATCCGATTTTTTACCCGCATTAAACGATTGGCATCATCGGGATCGGGAATATTTCTAAAAGTCAACTTTTCCCCGGAAAATAAAACCTGTCGAAAGCTTTCAGTTTGAGCGGTGCGCCAACTAGAAAAGCCATTGGGAGCATGGAAAGTAACTAAACCAGTTTTGGCATAAATAGCTAATAATAAAGAAGTTATATCACTAAAACCACAGATAATTTTCGGATGACGGCCAATTAAATCGTAGTCGAGATAAGGTAATAAACGAGCGCTTCCCCAACCGCCGCGAATTGGTAAAATTAAGGCAATATTATCATCGGCAAAAAATTGATTTATATCCGCGGCTCGCTCGCTATCTTTACCGGCTAGATAACCATAACGATCTAAAGCGTGTTGACCAACTTTTGGGACTAATTTTAAAGCTTTAACTGCTTCAATAACTATATTCAAATCATCTTCTTTAAAAGTTGCCCCCGCCGGACTAATAATACCCACTCCGTCCCCCGGTTGTAGATGTGGCGGTTTAATTAGAGGAAAATTATTACTAACAACTTTTCTAGGAATTAGGGAAAAACTAACAGCAGTTAGAGCGGAATTAATGAAAAATTGACGGCGCTTCATTCTGATAGTTTTTAGAGAAATTGCCAGGGAAATAAGAATTTAAGTAGGTAGGCGTTAAAAATTATCAGATGCCCCCCTTATTAAGGGGGGATTAAGGGGGGATCGAGGGAAAAAAAAAGTTTTCACAATTGCCCCAGCTAAGAGGACAATTAATGCCCAAACCTGATATTTTTGGTTTCCTTCTAATGAGTTTAGTCGATTTTCTATTCCCTCAACTTTTCCCGTTAACACCGCTTGTCCTACCTTTAAATCCGTCACATCTTTTTGTAACGAATCGATTTTACCCTCCATCCGCGTCAAGATAGTTTCTAGGGAATAAGTAACCGTTTCCTGAGATTGATTCATTTGTTCAAGACCTTTTAGTTAATTTTTGCCCTAGAAAAGCAATTATGCTTCCGATTTTGCCATATCGCGAATGATATCGCCGCGGGTGATAATACCAATTACTTTGTGGGTTTCTTCCTCAATCACCGGTAAACGACGCACATGACGATCATACATTAACGAGGCCGCTTCTTTCAAAGGGCGATCGGCTGTGATACTAATAGGTTTATCGGTCATTACTTCCCCCACGGTTTGACCGAGAGCTTTATGGAGTAATTTCTCGTGACGGCTAGGATTTTGTAGATAGATGACACTATCGAGGAGCATAATGTAAGGAGGAGCTTCTACTCCCGTTTCCTGCCACATAAGGTCAGTTTCGGAGATAACCCCAATCAGTCGTATATTGTCATCCACCACGGGTAAACCACTAAACCGCTTTTCGGCCAAAATCTTCACTGCTTCGGACAGAGAAGTGTTAGCGGTGACGGTGATGGGATTGGGAGTCATGATATCGGCAACTGTTTTCGTCATCTTAGCGACCTGCGACAATAATGCTTTCTCTCTCCATCTTATCATTAGGGTAATCAGTCACCGCTTAATTATAACTATTCTTAAATCTTCGGGCGAGAAAATGGTATAAGATAAAAAGGAAATGGGATATTAATTTAGTTAGTTGACAAGGAAAAAGAAAAATGATCGCTCAACCTCAATACCCAGAAAGAATGACCCCGGAAGAGTATCTAGAATGGGAAGCTACCCAGGAATGTCGCCATGAATATATTGATGGGGAAATTATCGCCATGACTGGGGGTAGTCTGCCTCATAATGATATTACCCTAAATTTTTACAGAACTTTATATTCTCATCTCCGTCCGCGAGGCTGTCGAGTGAATGTATCTGATGCGAAAGTACAGGCTAATAATAGTCGTTATTTTTATCCCGATTTGGTGATTAGTTGCGATTTTAGGGATAGAGAATCTCGTAATTTTATTCAACATCCACAAGTGATTATTGAAGTGCTTTCCTCTAGCACAGGAAACTATGATCGCACTAAAAAGTTACAATATTATCGTCAGATTCCTAGTTTACAAGAATACGTTTTAGTCGATCCTGAATCGATCACTGTTGAGGTTTATCGTCGCGGTGAAGATAAAATTTGGTTTTACTGCGCTTATAGTCAAGGGGAAGAAATTATTCTATCTAGTCTCGATTTTCACTGTGCGATCGAGTTAATCTATGAAGGGATAAGTTTCGATTAAAGAAAGTTTACAAACAGGTCAAACATTCCTAGACTTAAAATAAATACGTCCCGATTGTTTCGATAAATTCTATGTTACCGCCCCTATTAGTTCTTGATCCCTTGTTAGAAAACTGGTTACGAGAAGATCTCGGTAGAGGCGATCGCACCACCCAAGCAATTTTCTTCGGTCATGCTAAAATTGGTCAAGCTAGTTGGATTGCCAAGGAAGCGGGAGTTATTGCTGGTTTACCCGTAGCTGAACGAGTTTTTCAACTGCTTAACCCCACTATTCACTTTACCCCCACCGTTGCCGAGGGGGAATTCTGCCCCAAGTCTAAAGTTATTGCCGAGATAGAAGGTTCCTTCGATGCGTTGTTAATCGGGGAAAGAGTCGCTTTAAATCTTGCCATGCGCTTGAGTGGAATCGCTAGTGCCACTCGTCAGTATGTGGAGAAAATTGCCGATTTATCGACAAGATTGGTGGATACTCGCAAAACTACCCCCGGATTGCGAATTTTAGAAAAATATGCCTCTGGTATCGGTGGCGCTATTAACCATCGTTTGGGGTTAGATGATGCAATTATGATTAAAGATAATCATATTCAAGCAGCGGGCAGCATTGAGGAAGCAGTGCGTCGTGTACGGCAAAATATGCCCTATCCTCTCACAATTGAGGTAGAAACCAGCCAATTAGAAGAAGTGAATCAGGCCCTGCAGCAGCAGGTAGAGATCATTATGTTAGATAATATGGATTTAGAGATGATGCAAACTGCTGTGGAGATGATCCGCAATTTTAATAGTAAAACCAAAATAGAAGCATCGGGAAATATTACCCTCGATCGCATTCGCAACGTTGCCGAAACAGGAGTAGATTATATTTCCACTAGCGCCCCAGTTACCCGTTCTACTTGGTTAGATATTAGTATGAGAATTGATTAAAAAGCTATATCAGTTATCAGTGATCAGTGATCAGTAGGTAGTGGGGTAGTGGGGTAGTGGGGGAATTTCAAGTAAAACCCTAAAACCCTAACACCTCAACACCCTAAACCCCTAAATCCCTATCACCCTATCACCCGACTCCTGAATTCTTACTCCTGACTCCCATCTATTCTAACCTCGATCGCATCGCCAATATTTAGGTGTAATTGCTTTTGGGCGCTACCACTATTGACGGCAATTTCTAACCCCCCGTGACTACCGATAAAAGCGACTATTTCTCCGGAAGGAACATCACTGTAGGTGTTTTTTGCGGGGATAATTTTTGGCCCCAACTGCACCGACCAATTTTTTCCCTCTAGGAGATAATCGGGAATATTGCTGATTAAATTGCCGAAAATGTCAATATATTGAATTTGACCCCTGATTTTATCTTCCTCGATTTGCGGAACAGCGATCGCTAATTGTTGCAAGCTATCGGGATCAATAATCTCACCTAACATTTCTAGGGGTACTCCCCGGGCCAAATAAGCGGCCACAGCAGCAAAAATATCACGACCGTGAAAAGTAGTGCTAGGGTTAGGGGTGCGCCAATAGGAAGAATTATTGAGATTAACGGCAGATATAGCGGTATATTGGCTTAAAATGCCACTAAATAAACCATTATCTGGCCCGACTAAATAACCACCGGCAAAACGAATCCCTACCCCGCGTCTTTTGCTTCCTACCCCCGGATCTATAACTGCCAGATGAATAGTGCCTTGGGGAAAGTATTGATAGGCATTCAGGAGAATAAAACGACCAGCGTAAAGGTCTTGGGGCGAAATTTGATGATTCAGATCGATCGTGCGAGCATGGGGGGCAATTCCCGCGATTACTCCCTTGATAATGCCCACATAACCGTCCTGTAGTCCAAAATCGCTAGTAAGGGTTATCAGTGCCTGTTCCGTCATTGACTTGTCACTATGGTTGCCAACAGCTTTAATAAATCTTAACGCCAAATTCAGTAGCTAAAGATACAGTTTCCCAAGGAGAATGTTATGATTTAGATATAAGGTAAGTTAAGTCGCTCAAAAGTCTGTCCACCATGAACAAAAATCGTCAGCAAGTCCTAACACAGGCCACCGTGGCCCATAGGGAAACACTCCGCAGAAATTTACAACACCGACTGGAAGTAGCTAGAGCGCAGGGAAATGAGGCTCTAGTGCGTCAATTGGAAGCAGAGGCGGCCTATTTGCACCTTCGTTAGATTTAATCGGTGTTTAGTCATAGTCTAGTTGTCGGTTTCTAGTGATCGGTATGCCGATCACTTTTTTTTGGGCGAATTTTTTTAAAAAAATTGCCGATATCTCCACTGGCAATCCCTAAAATAGAAAGAACAGCAGTTTAGAGATCAAATAATTATGGCTTTTTTCCGGCAATATATCGCTCCGCTCCTGACTATCTTCGTGTTTTTAGTTGCTCTGGTTGCCACCGGCATCCGGATTTTTTTACCGGCAGATTTAGCGGCACCCGCTCCGATCGAGCCATCCCTGGGCATAATTTTCTCTTATCCTTGGCATGGCTAACCTTCCCGAAGATTATCAGCTGCGACTGGGAAACCCGAGCGATCGCTATCTACTAATTAATTTTCTCACCCGCAGCTATCAAGAATTTTTTCCCGAACAAAAAAACCTCTCCCATCTAGCTGATACAGTCAGACAGTTTTTTTGCCTCGATACTCCCCTGTGGATCGTCGAAGGACAACAAACGGCGATCGCTTGTCTCTGGATGGGGAGCGCCGTCGATCAGGTGACAGGCGATCGCTATGGTCATATTTTCCTAATTTACGTCGATCCCCAGCATCGTCGCCAAGGTATCGCCAGCGCACTAATCGATCGAGCTAAGGATTGGGCAAAAAGTCGCGGACAAACCCGCATCGGTTTACAAGTCTTCATCAATAACGACAATGCTCTCAATCTCTACCAAAATCTCGGCTTTCAAACTCGCTCTTTGCTGATGTTGAAAAATATTTAAAAACTGTCAGGAGACAGGAGATAGGGTGATAGGGTTTTGGGGTTTTAGTTCAATTTCCCCACTTCCCCACACCCCACACCCCACTTCCCCACTTCCCCACTTCCCCACTTCCTCGCTTCCCCCCGCAATGCGCACGAAGTGGTCTCCCCAATTCATAATTTATAATTTATAATTCCCACTTCCCCAACCCCAGACATACCTATAGAGATGGCACTGTCAGCATTAATTATTCCGGCTCTTCGTTACTTGTTATGGTTCGATAGGGGGCATAAATCGACTAAATCCTTATCTGGCAAAAGACTTAATTGATTAGTTCGCTCTAGATAAAAAACAATTGACAAAAATCGCTAAATGCCTTTCTATATAAGGGTTC
>NZ_JAPZQJ010000210.1:0-3759 GCF_027530405.1 Microcystis sp. LE19-41.2A
GGGGTCAATTACCTAATTTTCAGGGAAAAAGTACCTGAATTTTCCCCCCAATCACTCCAAAGGTCGGCACTTTTTGAGGGAAAACAAGTCTAAAAACCCTATCCAACAAGGTTTTTAGATTTATTCAGCAAACCCTAATTACACATCTCAAGGGAAATTAATTTGGCACGACTACTTAACGAATTATTGCGATCGCTTGCCAGGAACTAATTTTCAGCGATAATCTAAAGTCAGAGTCCATCGGGAGATAAGATCATGAACTTTCGTCTAGTTCTATTTTCAGGCCTTGTTACCGCTTTAGTCGGGGCAGGTATCGGTTATGGCATTAGCCGCATTGAACGCAATCCCAGCCAAGTCAACTATAAAAATCCCTATAACTATCAAATCATCTATGGACGTTATTTTGCCGGTGCCGGGGCAGCCTTGGGCTTCTGTGTGGGCGCGGGTTTGCAAATGGTCAAAGAACTCAAAGAAGAAAGAGATAGAGAAATGGGCATCCTAGATGATGGCTCAGAATTCTAGTCTTTTGGGGCTAATTCCTCAAGAATGACGAATTGAACGTGATTAATCGCTAAATCGCCGATGGGAACTTGGGTTTTTAACACCGGTTGTCCTTCACTGAGCATTCGTTCAAAGGGGATATCTTTGGCAATTTCCGTGTGATACCAAGCTAAACCCATAAAGAAACGATTGGGATAGGGACCACCTTCAAAAATATCATCGGGATTGGACTCCATGGGAACCCAACCGATAGAGGGGAGATAAAATTCCATCCAGACGTGATTGTAATCTGGTTCGAGGGGTAAATTACGTTCGAGGGGATGGGGTGGGCATTTATAACGTCCTACCGTACGACAGGCAATACCATTGAGACGACACAAAGCCAATAATAAACCCACATATTCGCCACAGGAACCCACTCCGCGCCGCAGGGCAATATCGGGGGTGTCGATGTTGGGTTTGATGCCGTAGGAAAGCTGATCATAGACGTAGTTACGAATACTATAAACTTTTCTGAGTAGATTGGTTTCCCGACCAGTCGCTTCTTGGGCAGCATTGAGGATAATTTCTGTATTCATAGCCAGATCATCATTATCGATCAAATAGCGATCGGGAAAATCGGCGGGTAAGGGGGGTAAATCTTCGCAATCTTTGGGAGTAATTTGGTATTTAATTCCCCACACTTCTAAGACCACTTTCCAACCAAAAATATGACGTTGTTTGGCGGTTATTTGCTTGAACTTAAATACTGCCACCCGCTGCCCGTCTTGAATTTCTTCAGTAAAAGGCAATCCCACCGCTTCGACGCTGCGAATTTTTTGCCGCGGTGTTTCTAGGGGTAAAGCGATGCGCCATTCCACATCTTTTAGTTCGATATTATATAGAGGTTCCAATTCCTCGACGTAGGATAATTCGATCAGATAACCATTAGAAAGGGTGTATTTTTTAGCGGGATCGTAGTGAAAATATAGAGGATGGACAAAAGTACGCGGACGATAACTAAGTTCGTAAACCTGTTCGGAATTGGGATTATCGCGGATAAAGGGTTCTTGGAAAGCATAGGCCACATATAAGATATCCTTGCCACTGTTCGCATCGCGATAAAATGCTAATCCCGTCGGTGATTCAAAAGGAGTTATCATGCTAAAAAGCTGTTCTCCCGTGGCGCGATCAAGACAGTAAACCGTTTGTTCTAGGGTATCCGTTAACCAAAGTTCTTCCCCGCGAATGGTGATATTTTCGATGCCGATACCCGGTGCGTACAAACGAGTAATTTCCTGTCCCGATTGGCGATCAAATATAAAGATTTGTCCAGAACGTTGACAAGTGACATAAATTGTGTTAGCAGTTACGGCGACTCCGTTAGCGGTGTAGGGAAGACGGGTAAAAAATTTCGGGGTAAAATCTTCGAGAGTGCAGCAGTAGAGATTTTCGCGGGTAGTAAACCAGAGGTTATTTTGATCATCGATTGCCAATCCCGTCGTCCCGACGAATTCTTGCCAGCGATGGGAATTAATTACGGTTGTATGACCAGTATCGAGGGCAATTTGGTATAAATAGCCGTTTTTTGCGTCGATAGCGATTAATTTGTTATCTTGAAATACAATTCCGTGCAGGGCCGTGGCGCTAATCGGGCGAATCGTTTGACGATGGGAGGGAAGACTGGCAGGATCGAAAATCATAGGAGGAAGCGAAAAGGGAGGGTGTTTTTAAGTGAATAAAACAGCAATTCTCCCCACGATAGCAAATTTTATCGCCCTTGAATGCTCGTAATGAACTCCAATTCCGAAAAAAATGTCAAGAATTGTCACCTATAGTCCCTCTCATACCCTTGTACCTACCTACGAGTGTTTCAATCGTTGCAGTTATTGTAATTTTCGCAGGGATTTAGGCACTGATGGCTGGTTAAGTCTAGACAAGGCCAAAGAGATTTTAACTGCTTTGCAGGGTTCGGAAATTACGGAAATTTTAATTCTTAGCGGCGAAGTTCATCCTTTAGCAGCCAATCGAGAGTCATGGTTTCGGCATATTTATAATTTAGCAGCATTGGCTTTAAATATGGGTTTTTATCCCCATACCAATGCGGGGATTTTAACTTTTGCCGAGATGGAAAAACTGAAAAATGTCAATCTATCTATGGGCATAATGTTAGAACAAATGACGGTGACTTTATTAAATACTGTCCATCGTCATGCCCCCAGTAAAGTGCCATCCCTGCGCTTAGAGCAGTTACAATGGGCGGGAGAATTAGGAATTCCTTTTACCACGGGTTTATTATTAGGAATTGGTGAAACAGAATGCGATCGCTTAGTAACCTTAGAAACTATTGCCGCTATTCATCAACGTTGGGGACATATTCAAGAAGTGATCCTACAACCCTATAATCCGGGTAAAAGAGAACAGTGGCAAAATAATCCTTTTGATCTGCAAAAATTACCCGATCTGGTTAGACAAGCTAGGGAAATTTTGCCCCCAGATATTGTCATTCAAATTCCCCCGAATTTAGTACCCGATCCTCTTTTTCTCTTGGATTGTTTAGCGGCAGGAGCGAGGGATTTAGGCGGTATTGGCCTTATCGATGAAGTTAATCCCGATTACCTCCATTTACACCCCGATAAATTAAAGGAATTTTTAGCAATTTATGGCTGGGAATTAAAGGCGCGTCTGCCGGTTTATCAGTAATCAGTAAACAGTAAACAGTAATCAGTGAAAAGATAGCACTGTTAATGCCATTTAACACTCCTTACTTAATACCGCATAATTGATTATTATTCATTCTTAATTCTTCTGACGACCGACGACCGAGGGTGCATCTCATTTTTGTCAATCTACCAATTGGGATTTTTACGGGGAAACTCTCGGCTAAGATCGGGCATTACTTCCGATTTTATCACTCAATCCAAGCTTTTGGGGGGTTCTACCCCCCAAACCCCCCGTTGGGAGCGTGGCGCCGCCCCCAAACCCCCCGCGCATTAGTTTTTCGGTGGGATGCTTACACGCGATTGTTCATATTTTTGTACTAATTTAAGAGTCACTGATAATTGCTGATTGTCGGTATTTCTGCAAATGTGGGATGCACCCTGTCTCCTATCTGGTACTATGATAAGAACGTAGGTGGGGTTGAAGCATGAAACCCAACGCCCGCATGGGTTACGCTACCGCTAACCCATCCTACAAATAATTGTGCCTACCTACTTATCCGATACTTTTTTGTTAACATAGATTAGCAATGCACTTTCAGAGATTCTCTTAAAACAG
>NZ_JAPZQJ010000424.1:0-1343 GCF_027530405.1 Microcystis sp. LE19-41.2A
GGTTGCCGCTTTTTGAGCCATCTTGGAATAATTTGACGTGCTGGTGGATTTCTAACTCACCCATTTTACCTTAGCTGACAATAATTATAAATTTTTATTTCCCTTGAATTCCCTATTCTAAAAACAGAACTATCTTCCTGATTTAACCCCGTTAGTTCTCAGCCAACCTCTTTGATTGCTTGAGTATTTATACTTAATTTGTCCAGCCAATTGTTTTTTTTGGTGATCGCCTCTCCTATAAAATAGTTACTTTGTACTATATTTTCCCTGCCAAAATCGGGGTTAATGCTCTATTTATTTCAAAATGAGAATTGCTGGGGTTTCATGCTTCTAACTTCACAGTTTCCATCAATGTGCATGGTGCGTTCCCCAAAATTGATCGCTGGAGTAGCAGGACTTGCATTAGGGAACGCACCCTAGGACTGAGTTATACATTGTTTTTCTTTGTCAGTTAAATCAATATATTCAGTTTGTATTCGTTTATTCTTGATTAGTATTCTAAAATACGGACATTTCCCATTTACTGATAAATCTTTATCATCATTCCCTTTCCTGAATTTAATTATTTCAAATTGGTCGGGATTGAATTTATGTAAAAATGTTATTGGTACACCCATAACCCCCTTGAAGTCTAAGGGAATGTCTTGGGTTTTATTGACATTAATTCCATCATAATTGTCGTATTTTGGATATTCAGCTTCATTGCCAAAATATCTTTTTGTCAGAGCCATATCTTCCTGTCGTTTTGATGTGTCTAAGTTGGTTAACCATAAACAATTATTTGGAGAAACTATTCTATTTCCAGAATTGTCAATACGAGCCTCTGTTCCATAAAGTTCATATTGTTCGGGAACAATGAAACCAGAAATACCTCTACCAAGATTTATTCCTAACCACGCTTTGTTTTCTTTAATTAGTTTGAAAATTTCTTGATAGGTTATTGCATTAATATTGCCAATTATCAGAAACTTTTTATCGTATTTAACTAATTGAGCTACATATTCTCTGAATAATGAAAATGGGGGATTAGTAACAACAATATCGGACTTTTTTAATAGTTCAATACTTTCAGGACTACGAAAATCTCCATCCCCATTAAAGTAAACAATGTCAGGGGAAATAGGTTTATTTTTTTCTCTCTCTGTACCTGTATATTCAAAGAAAAAACCCTTTTCATCTTCTTCTGTATTAAATAAATCTCTCACTTGTTCTCGATAACAAGATGTTATTATTTTTTTTAGACCTAACTTTTTGAAGTTTGCAGCAAAATACTTAAAAAAGTTACTAATTCGGGGGTCATCGCAATTGCAATAAACTACTTTATTTTCAAAATGACTTTTATA
>NZ_JAPZQJ010000259.1:0-1419 GCF_027530405.1 Microcystis sp. LE19-41.2A
CTTATCTGGCAAGAGACTTAATTGATTAGTTCGCTCTAGATAGAAAACAATTGGCCAAAATCGAAGCAATGCCTTTCTCTATAAGGGTTCCATCCCTTATAACCCCCGTCCATTGCATAACACAAACCGAAGAGCCAAAAATATGTCGTATTCAAGAGTAAAAAGACTTGTTATATAGCATACTCAGTCTAAAAAAAATTGAATTTGATGACTGAAGGTAAATTTTTAGCTTACATTAACATCAGCAAAAGCCAAGAGGTTACTAATGACTCAAGCGATTCGTCAAACAATTTTTGTTCAGTCAGATGGTCGTCTAGAAATTCATTCAGATCAGCTTTTCCCTGGAAGAAAAGTAGAGGTTATTATTATTCTGGAAGATGACCCTGCAATATCATCAGCAGAAGCTTTAGCCATTAAGAGATTGGAAAATTTAGGTGATCCGCAGGAATGGATAACTGGGGTTGAAGCAGAGGAAGAAATTGATGAGGATGAGTTAAGGGAATGGGTTAAAAGTTGTGGTCACTAAAAATCATTTAGAGTAACACGCCGATCGCCGCTTCATTTCTCCCTAATTTACTTAAACTTATGCAGATGTCTTCAGGGGGACGAGGGGGAGTTGATTGATAATAAATTCACCGAGTTGCACTTTTTTGCTGGCATTATCAATGTCTAAACCGACTAGGTTCCCTAATTCATCGTAATCGGCAACGACTCCTTCTGAAATTTCTTGGCTATCAACACTGGATTTGTCTGCAAGGTGGATATAAAGGGAGTCTGTTTCTGGGTAGTAGTTAATCTTCATGGTCTAAAGCTCCGGTCTGGAAAGGCGTTGTGGATAGTCAGCTTGTCTTCTAGAGTAATGACTCTCAGGTATCGATCGCCAAATTCTTTTGTCTGCGCCCAAAAGCGAAAACGGTTATCTTCTTGAGGTTCACAGCGAATGGGGTTTTCGATAACGTAAATACACCATTCTTTTTTGAGGTAAGGGCGTTTTGTTAAAACATCATTTTCAAAATAGTTAGTAAATATATATTTTGGCATAAAAATGGTTGTAGTCAGTAAGGGAGACTTATTATCGTTGAATTAAAGCAAGGAACTTAGATATTTCTCTGACTGAAAGTTTTTTGAACTGTCTAAGAAGTGTCACAACTGCTTCACTCATGGCTTTAACTGATATCTTGTAGATTACTTTCTGTCCACTAGGGTAACACGGCGATCGCTCTTTCAAAAACCAAAATGATCGCAATTTTAAAGTTAGTAATGATTCGGTAGTAGTGGCGTAGCCCTCTTGCCTACCTGGTATGAATTGTGTAAAATATTTATTAATAAAAATAATTGGAACCCGCTCAGTCTTTAAACCTCTAGCTTGCTCATGACTTTTCTGATAAATATCTTTTTCTGGCTCCTGTCTGGCTTACT
>NZ_JAPZQJ010000057.1:0-10919 GCF_027530405.1 Microcystis sp. LE19-41.2A
ACTTCCCCACACCCCACACCCCACACCCCACACCCCACTTCCCTTGTAAACAGGATTTAGTATGACTTTAATTGACTCCTCGGCGCTCTCCCCGGCCGTCTATTTTATTGGTGCGGGCCCCGGAGATCCGGAATTATTGACGGTAAAAGCCTATAAAATTCTCCAAAAAGCCGATGTTATCCTCTTTGCTGATTCCCTCGTCCCTAAACAGATTCTTGAGGATACTCGTCAAGATGCCGAGTTAATTCCCACCAGTAGCATCACCCTAGAGGAAATTATCCCTTTAATGATCGATCGCGTGCGTCGGGGTTTAGCGGTGGTGCGACTGCAATCGGGGGATTTAAGTCTCTATAGTGCCATCCAAGAACAAATTCATCTTTTGACAGCAGCAGATATCCCCTTTCAGCTAATCCCCGGAATTAGTGCCTTTCAAGGATTAGCGGCCAAATTGGCCCTAGAATTAACGATTCCGGAATTAGTCCAGACAATTATTCTAACCCGGGTGGAAGGAAAAGCCTCTCATATACCAGAAAGTGAAGAATTAGCCTCTTTAGCCGCTCATAAAGCCAGTTTATGCCTATATTTAGCCGCTCGTCACGTTGACAAAGCCCAGGAAAAACTCCTACAATACTACCAGCCAGAGCAACAGGTGGCCGTTTGTTTCCGTCTCGGTTGGCCCGACGAAAAAATCTGGATTGTCCCCCTGTCAGAGATGGCCCAATTAACCCATCGAGAAAATTTAACTAGAACTACCCTTTATCTAATTAGTCCCGCTTTAAACCAGATTACAGGAACTCGATCGCAACTTTATCACCCGCAACACTCCCATCTTTTCCGTCCTCATCCTTAGGTATTTTCTGGGAAGTCTATCGAAAGAAACACTAGGTTTCTACCTAAAGTTAGAGTTAAAGAGCGGCGATTTTGTTTAGGATTATTTCAGGAGGTAGGACAATTTTAAAAGCTTTTAAAATTAGTCTAACAATCCATGCACAACTGCCCTATGTGTTCGGGAATTACCCTTCGTCACCTTGTGGTTGGTCGTGCCTACTGGTATTGTCCTCACTGTCGTCAGGAGGTTCCTAACTTCCTTGATTGCTCCATTCCTCGCAGGGTAGAGCGAGTTAGAGCGGAAAAAACAGTCTAGATTTTAAAGTTGGTAGATGGCAATAAGATCTGTGGGATGGGTTAATTTTTAACCCATCCCACTTTACCTATCTATACATCCCGAGGATTGAGATGGATCATTTCCCAAGTCACATAGGTACCGATCGGACTCCAAATCAGGTAGGGTAGGAGTAGGATGCCCGCCCAAGAAGAAACAGGGAAAACCAAGAGCGCCAGAAGACAACCCAAGAAAAAACCCGTACCTCCGATAATCGTTCCCGCTTTGAGACTGCGTAGTTTACAGGTGACGGGAGTATAGGCAGTAATAGTCAATTCCACCAACAGATAAAAAGCCATCAAAAACCAGCGATTAGCCGGTTGAGCTTCCCAGACTAAATAAGCAGAAATTGCCCCACAAATATAGATAATTGTCCAGATAAGAGGGATTAATCTTTCAAAGGTTAACCAATCGGGACGACGCAATCGCGCAAACCAACGTACATCGCGAGAATTGAGTAATCCCCCAGCTAACGCTACCAAAAATCCGACGACACCGATAAGCAACCAAGAGGGAATCATGATTTTAAGCTATCCTCCGCTAATTTTGGCTTTGTAACCCGATTCAATGAGAATTTGGAGAATTTTTTGGCGATGATCTCCTTGGATCTCAATGGTATTTTCTTTCACTGTACCACCCGTTCCGCAAGCAGTTTTTAACTGTTTTAATAATTTCGTCAGAGTTTCGGTTTGGCATTGAAAACCTGTAACCATGGTAACGGTTTTTCCCGCACGACCGGAGCGGGAGGTTTGAACTCGCAAATTCTGCTGATTTGGGGGTAATTCAGGAATGGAACGCTCAAAAGCTTGAGAATTGCTTTTATCTCCAAATTCCTGATAGGCAATCCGGTTTTTTTCTTTTGATTTACTCATATAGCAATTATCATAGTGGGTTTGGGGGTTGGGGGTTTTTCAGTGAGCAGTAAACAGTAAACAGTAAACAGTAATCAGTGAACTGAAAACTGGCATCTGATAACTGATAACTGATTCAAAGCTGACGACTGATAGCTCTTAATTGGTTGGACTGGCAGCGCATTTGATTAAGTTCAGCTGCCGACATTCGATCGAGATGACCTAAAATCATATTAACTCGACCTTGGGATTTTAATTTTTCTCGATGTCGTGCCAAAAAATCCCAGTAAAGAAAGTTAAAAGGACAGGCAAACTCCCCGACTCGTTCATTTTTTTTATACAGACAACCCCGACAATAATCACTCATTTTATCAATATAGTTGGCCGAGGCGGCGTAGGGTTTGGAGGCGAGAATTCCCCCATCGGCAAATTGTCCCATTCCCAACACATTAGTCTGCATTACCCAATCGTAGGCATCGATAAAAACACTATGAAACCAGTTTTCAATCTCTTGGGGAGAGCAACCAAAAATTAAGGCAAAATTGCTCAAAATCATTAATCTTTGAATATGATGGGCATAACCAGTATTTTCCACCTGTGATAATACTTGTTTGAGGCAATTCATCTCGGTTTGGTTACTATCCCAAAAGAAAGCCGGTAAGGGTTGTTGATGCTCAAACCAATTGAGATTAGCGTAATCTTCTCCCAGATAATGATAAATTCCCTGCATATATTCCCGCCATCCCAACACCTGACGGATAAATCCTTCGATGCTATTTAGGGCTAAATTATCTTTTTTATAGGCAATTTCTGCCCCCTGAATCACTTCCAACGGCGTTAGTAATCCTAGATTAAGATAGGGAGATAATAGGGAATGCCAGAGGGTTTCTTCTCCCGTTATCATCGCATCTTGGTAGGGTCCAAAGTTGGGCAGACAATTAGTAATAAAATGCTCCAAAACCTGTAAAGCTTGTCTGCGGGTTACTGCCCAGCGAAAAGGTTTGATTTTTCCATATTTAGGAATATCTAAAGCTTCCACATCAGCGATAACCTGAAGGGTAATTTCATCGGGTTCAAACCAAAGAGGAGCAGCAGTTTTTAATCCATCCTTGGGCGGTTTGCGGTTTTGTTTATCAAAGTTCCATTGTCCTCCTATGGGTTGATTATTCTCCATTAAAATCTGCCATTTTTTGCGACTTTCTCGATAGAAATCCTCTAGTAATAGTCTTTTACGAGATTTAGCCCAATTATTAAAATCTGTCCTTGTCCAGAGAAAGTGATTATTATCAATTAGGGTTATAGCACAGTCTAAATTGAGATTTTTAATTAATCTAAGAAAGGGCAAATCATTAGGCATCATGATCTGTAATTCTTCAATGCCTAATCGTTTAATCCAAGCAGATAAAATTGGTTCAAAATCTTCTGCAATTTCGTAGGTAACAGACCATCCTAAAGTTTTTAATTCTTCGGCAAAATGACGCATCGCCGACCAGATTAAAACTAATTTTTGCTGATGATAGGGTCTTTGTCGAATATGATTGTGGGATTCAATTAAAATAACCGGCGTTTCCTGTGAATAGGCTTGACGATTAGCTAAGGCCGCTTGTCTTGTCCATAATTGATCCCCTAAAATCCAAATACCAATGGTCATAATTATTTCATTGCCTCGACTATTCCCCCGTATTTTTTAGCCATAATATCCGCCATTTCCCGAGCAGAAAATTTACTGGCTTTGTCGATGCTGGGGGTAAATGTACCCGTAGAGGTTAAATAATGGGTAAATACCCCGACTTTTTTGCTAATAATCCACATATTTCTTGAAGTCAAAAATCAAAAAGGGGATGGGAAGTGGGGTGTGGGGTGTGGGGTGTGGGGTGTGGGGAGTTTTCTCAGTGAACTGATAACTGATAACTGATAACTGATAACTGATAACTGATAACTGATTAGGTTTTTGTCCTGAGACTTTGGGCGCTTAGATAAAGTTGCGTCCATTCTTTGACCACTTGTGTGCGTTTACAGTTTAATTCGCCAGCGATTTCCTCAAGGGTTTTACCCGCTTTTAAGCCATCGATAACGCTTTTACCCGTGGGAGAAAGGGCAGCATAGAAACTTTGCCATTGACTGAGAGTTAAGCCAAAATTATGCTCTTTCGGGCTGATTTGTAACCATTCACTGATTAATTCTGTCCCTTCCTTGAGGGCAAAAACCTTAATCGCATGATAGCCAACTTTTTCCCGGAGACGATAAATCCGTTGGACGGGAATATTCATCGCCTTTGCGATCGCATCTTGGTTTTCGCCCCCTAGATAGAGGTTAAACCAAGTCACCGCCTCCGGACTAACATTTTCCTCTAGATACCTAGCAAAACTCTCTTGAACTTTTGCCCGTTGAATTTGCGCTTCTTGGGAAGTGCGTTGATCTTC
Source organism: Microcystis sp. LE19-41.2A (assembly GCF_027530405.1). Lineage (NCBI taxonomy): Bacteria > Bacillati > Cyanobacteriota > Cyanophyceae > Chroococcales > Microcystaceae > Microcystis > Microcystis sp. LE19-41.2A. The sequence goes on from NZ_JAPZQJ010000057.1 coordinate 4,437, forward strand.
GTAGATAGCGATCGCATTTTGATCCAGTAAACTTAAGCTATTTTCCCCCTCATCGCCACTAATTTCATCCGAGAGAATCCGGATTATTTCTTGCTGCGGCACATTAGTGATACCGCTCCTCGATTGACGACGGAGATAATTAACAAAACGATAGGCTAACAGGGGTTGATTGCGGATCGGACGCAGAGCGTATTCCTCTAGGGTGGCTAACAGCAGCTGATCGCGAGTAGCTTGATCGGTGGTACAACGAGAGATCCATGCTAACTGGGATTGCAGATAGCGATCGCTATTTAACATCTCTTGAATAATTTCCTGCAAGACATCGGCCACCGCTTGCCGACGATCGCGACTTAAGGAAACCCAAGTGCGAATTTTTTGCCGGAGAGTGACACAAGCACCGAGACGATCGATCAGGTTACGATAGGCGCGGGTGGGACTAACCTTGAGATAGCGTTGCTGTAAAATTTGCCAAAGATAGACTAATCCCCGTTTAGCGATTTCTAAATCTCTCTGGTCCAAAGTTTCCCAACGTTGGCTATCTTCACCGAGTAACCAATTGATAATGGTATCCCGTTGGCGATCGGTTAAGGAATCCTCTGTTTGAGAGAGGCGATCTTGCCATTGTTGCCTTAACTCGTCGATTATTGTCGTCATCGAAAAATTGATTCCCAAACCCCGTCTTTTTAGGACGGCTTTAGTTTGAATATTAGCGCATTTACACGATATATGCTAGAACCTGAGCCATGGAGAAAGCCTATCGCTACCGATTTTACCCAACACCCGACTAGAACGAACTAATCAATTAAGTCTTTTGCCGGATAAGGATTTAGGGCGATCTCGAAGAGTTCCGCTTTGCGGTGCGCATCCCTTCCTAGGGTGTGTTCCCTGAAAACATGACAATTTCAAGGTTAACCAATATTTGGGAACGCACCACCCCTACCATTTATAATTGGGGAACATTCTCCTGTTCATAATTTTCTATTAATATTCCCAACATTTCCATTAAAGAAGCAAGAGGATGATTTTCATTTTCCCCTATTTCATCTATCAAATCATCTAACATAATTACTAATTGTTCATATTCTGATTCGTTGCGAGGGATAAAGAGTATTTGCTTTAAGTTTGTCCAGGCTTGCCGTGTTTTCTCTATATCTATCGTCGGCATTTTTTTACTCCTTCCATTTGTTTTTGTCCTATTCAGCATGAGCCTGTAGGGTGCGTTCCCTCAAACCATTGTGGCTTTAACATTAATTTGTATTTGGGAACGCACCACCCCCAACGCTTACTCCCTATTGGGTTTCACTATCATTCAACCCAACCCACAATTGCAGGGTGATTATTCTTTTAATTGTCAGCATCAGGATTTTCAGGTTTGGGGGACTTTCAGGATGGTTTAGTTGAGCGCTGTGATTGATTTGCTGCTCAAAACCTAGGGCTATAGGTGAGAATTTTATCGAAAAAAATCGGGTCTAAAACCTCGCCTTTTAAGGCGAAAAGTTTTGGGAGCGGGGCATAAATCCCCGTTACAAAAACGGCCTCCTGCCCCCTGCCTCCGTTAATAATCAGTCCCGAAAATATTCCCGTTAATTAGCTTTAACTTTCTGCCCGATTGTATCGGCAGTGGTAGTGGAAACCATGGCCGCCATAACTTGTTCGGGGGAAACCGTAAAAGGTAAACGATGAATGTCCGAATTAGGCTGACAGGCAATTGCGGCCGCGTGGCGCAACTGGGCCAGGGAAACATCTCTTAATCCTAAATCCTCTAGGGATTTCGGTAAACCAATTTGTTCATAAAACTGGATTAGTTGCCCCCGGGCCGATACTGCTAATTGATTACCCAAAACTATTTCCTCTAGACGCAATTGGGCGAGAATGCCGTAGGCGACTTTTTCCCCGTGCAGGGCATGATGGCAAGCGGGAATATGGGTTAAACCATTATGAATTGCATGGGCGGCCACGGTACGACAATTAGCACCCCCTAAACCACCAATTACTCCGGCTAATAAAACGGTGGCATCTACCACCTGTTTCCAGTCCTCCCCGCCGATATTTTCCAGAGCCTGCGGGGATTTTTGGAAAAGAATGTCCCGCAAAACCCGGGCCTGTTGGACGGCAGCAATAATCAGGGTTTCTGTGCAATGACCGCTACTGACGGAAGCTTCGTACCATTTAGCGATCGCATCGCCAAGACCAGCGATTAAGGTTCTTTTCGGGGCAGTTTGGATAATACCATAATCGAGAATTAATAAATCCGGACAACGGGCTAGGGACAGATCGTAAAGAAACGCCCCCGCGTCGGAATAGACGTTAGATAGGGCTGTCCAAGCGGCACAGGTAGCGGCGGAGGTGGGAATCGTGGCGATCGGCAAATGGCACTGATGGGCGAGTAATTTGGCCGTATCGAGGGCTTTGCCGCCACCCACACCGATGATAAAATCTGCCTCATGACTCTTGACAGATGCCTTTAAATATGCTAGGGAATTTTCCGAACAATCGGGGGCATAACTGTGATAGCTAGGAGTGAGATTTTTCAGGGGAGATGACAAAAAAGCTAAATTGCGATCGCCACCCACCACGAGGGGACGTTTACCCAAATCCGCTAATTTGCCGGTGGATTCTTCTAGGGCATTGTCACCCCGAATCACTTGTGCGGGGGCGATTAACAGGGGCAAAACAGCGACAGCATTGGACATTTTTTGACAACCTCTCAGGATTATTGGCTAAGTTTAGCGAAACTTTCGGGAAAAAGCTGTAGTTCAGGTGTATTATCACCCGGGGCGGAGAAGGATTTTTTAATCTGTCCTAAGTACAAAGGAGCAGATAAACCGGGCTGAGGGTGAACCAGAGTGCGAGCGCTAATGATAAATTGATTATTACCGCCAGCACCGGCGCGACCAGAGGAAAACAGGTCACTAGCGGCTTGTTTTAGGGTTGCTTCCACCTGCTCGGCAGTAACAGTATTGGGCAGGGAGATAACAGCTTGATTAGCTCCGTTATCATAGACAAGGGAGAATCTCACCGCTCCCGGAATTTCGGTACGGGTAAACAGTCCCAACCCAAGACCGAAAATCCCCACCGTCAACACAGCCATAAAGCTAGTGACACCGACGAGACGAAAGCGGATTCCCCAACCGACGAGAAAAGCGATAATCGTGAGTACCAAAAAAACCAGCGTGGCAATACCAGACCATTGGATGTATTTGGCAAAGTTCAGGGGAATGTCCATATTTTCTATAATAATGATTCTATGAAAACGGTTAGCATAAACCATTGTACCTATCCTGTTGTCGAAACTTTCCATTCTGTGCAGGGCGAGGGCTTTTGGACGGGAAGCAATGCTTTTTTCCTCCGTTTGGGAGGTTGCGATGTCTATTGTCCTTGGTGCGACCAAAAAGAGTCTTGGAATGCCCACCGTTATCCACAACAATCGCTGCGGGAATTGGTAGAGATGGCAAAAGGAGCTAACCCCGCTATGGTGGTGATTACCGGGGGTGAACCTTTGATGCACAATCTTGATCCTTTGACCAAGGAATTAAAAAATCAGGGTTTACGGGTACATTTAGAAACTTCTGGCGCTCATCCTTTTACTGGGGTTTTCGATTGGGTGACTTTTTCTCCTAAAACTTATAAAATGCCCGATCCTAGTATTTATGCACGGGTGAATGAGTTAAAAATTGTCGTGGCTAATCCAGAGGATTTAGACTGGGCATCTATGCAGGAAAGTAAGTTATCGGAAGGGGTGATTAAATATCTGCAACCCGAATGGAATACAGTGGAAAGCAAAGAGTTAGTCTTTAATTATGTTCTCCGGCATCCCCAATGGCGTCTCAGTCTCCAAACCCATAAGTTTTTAGGAGTCCGCTAGTCAGTTATCAGTTATCAGTTATCAGTTATCAGGAGTCAGTTATCAGTTATCAGTTATCAGTTATCAGGAGTCAGGAGTCAGGAGTCAGGAGTCAGGAGTCAGGAGTCAGGAGTCAGTTATCAGGAGTCAGTTATCAGGAGTCAGTTATCAGGAGTCAGTTATCAGGAGTCAGTCTCGATGAAAAAATTTTCACCCCCAGAGATGAAAGAGGTTTCCTTCCCTACACCCCACACCCCACACCCCACACCCTACACCCTACACCCTACACCCTCTTTCAAGTCAGGAGATTACTTTTTATTTATTCTCCCCAATCCCCAATTCATAATTCATAATTCCCAAACCCTAATTTACTAACAAGAGGTTAAATACTATGTCTAACAACAATTCTGAACGAGTAGTGCGTCGTGGTCGAGTTTTTCCAGAGATGCAATCTACAGAGGAAGAAAAGGCCAAACATCGCGCCCGACAATTAGAATTTTATCATCGTTGTTGGCCGATTTTTCAGAGTTTACAGCCCCGGTTAATGAAACATTATTATGGTTGGTACATTGCGATCGAACCCGATAGCGGCGATTATTTTATCGATCCCGATCAAGAAGTGGCCAGTAAAAAAGCAAGGGCAAAATATCCCGACAAAATCCATCATATCTTTGGCATTAATGAAACTGGAGTTAGTGGCAGAATATGATTGAAGGGAGATTTGGAACCAAAGGACAAATTTATTTTGATATCGATTTAGTTGGCGATGATGGATTGATTCTACCCGCAGAAGTCATGCTGGATACGGGTTTTACCGAGTTTTTAGCCATAAATAGTCAAGATGCTGACAGTCTTGATTGGCGTTTTTTGCGACAAAATAAATTGATAACCGCTCAAGGAGAAGCATTTTTTGATATATATTTAGGCAGAGTAAGAATTGATGGTCAGGAATACGAAATTCCCGTTTTTGCAGGGGAGGCAATTCAGGAGATTTTGTTAGGTTCGCGGTGGCTAAAACAATTTATCTTAGTAGCTAATTATCAACAAACACAGGTGACATTAGGATAATGACAAAAAAGGCGATTATTTTACTTTCCGGGGGATTAGATTCAGCGACAACAGCAGCGATCGCTCTAGCGGCTGGTTATCAATTAATCGCCCTTTCCTTTCGTTATGGACAAAGACACGAACGTGAATTAGCAGCGGCGAAAAAAATTGCTAATTTCCTCGAAATTAAAGAACATCATCTGATCGAAGTCAATCTATCTTTGTGGGGAGGTTCCGCTTTAACCGATCAATCTATTGCTATTCCCCAAGAGGGAATTAACCCAGATATTATCCCGATTACCTATGTGCCGGGGAGAAATACAGTTTTTATTTCGATCGCTCTTTCTTTAGCGGAAGCAAGGGAAGCGGAGGCGATATATTTAGGAATTAATGCGGTGGATTATTCTGGTTATCCCGATTGTCGTCCCGAGTATTTAGATGCCTTTCAAACTTTAGCTAATTTATCATCGAAAGCGGGTTTAGAAGGAAAAGCACCCCAATTAATTGCCCCTTTGGTGATGGATAGTAAGGTAGATATCGTCCGTCGTGCCGTTAGTTTAGGGGTTCCCATTGCCGATACTTGGTCTTGTTATCAAGGAGAAGTTGAACCCTGCGGTTTATGCGATTCCTGTCGCATCAGAGATCAGGCTTTAATTGAGGCTGGTTATCCCGAATTAGCCACTCCCCTGTTGAAAAACAGCCGGGGAAAATAGGGAGGATAGTGAAAAATGGAGATAATCTAGGCGATTAAATGTTCAATGAGGATTTTACTGCCGATTAATATTAAAACTAAACCGCCGAGAATTTCCACCTTTTGACTAAATAAATTACCGAATTTATGCCCGATAAAAACAGCTATAAAACATAAAGCAAAGGTAATAGAACCGATGACAGTGCAAGCTAAAAGTAAGGGAGTTTTAATCATCGATAGACCCAAACCAACTACTAAAGCATCGATGCTAGTAGCGATCGCTAATCCGATTAAAGTATAGGAATCTAGAGGATTAAATTTTTTTTCCTCGTCATCATTTTGAACAGCTTCGTAGATCATTTTACTGCCGATCGCCCCTAAAATAATAAAAGCGATCCAGTGGTCAAAAGAAGCAAGAAAATCGCGACAAGTTAGACCAATACCCCAACCGATAATCGGCATAATCGCTTGAAATCCCCCAAAAAACAAAGCAATTTTCAAAGCCTTATTAACATGAATATGACGAATCATCAGGCCACTGGTCAGAGAAACGGCCACGGCATCGGCGGCTAATCCCACAGCAATAAAGGAAGTGGTTAAAAGTTCGAGTGAAGTAAACATCTATAGTTGTTTATCCTTTAATTTCCCCCTATCTTAACTAATTTTTACCCAGAAAACTTTCATATTTCTCTCATGATCCTCTCATTTATCTATCATTTCTCTAACCTAAGTAGGTAGGCGTTAAAAGTTGTCAGATGCCCCCCTTATCAACGGGGCTATCCATTAGTCGGATCTTTCTTAACAAAAAGAGAAGAAACTTAAAAAAAGGGGAAACGATTGATAGGTATAGTTTTGAAAGAAGGAATTAAGGTGGAGGTAAGCAAAAAAATGGAGAAATGGG
>NZ_JAPZQJ010000613.1:0-4786 GCF_027530405.1 Microcystis sp. LE19-41.2A
ATATGAATGGATTGAATTTAGCGCCTATAAAGACCGAAAGAGCCTCCTCGCTTACGTTAAAAAAGTGCTGGACAATTTTGGAGGCGAGTATGTAATTAATTTTGCCTAGGTACTTAGTTGTTCATCAATATCAATTTGAGATATTAAGTTAACTTTATTTCTTAAACTTAAAGAAATAGCATCAAAAATTTTATCTCTTAAAATCATTGGAATTTTGGGTTTTAATTGCTGATAAACCTGACTTAATTCATGCGGATATATATAAGCTAATATAGGATAACTAGGTAAACCTAATTCTGAGAGAACAGGCAAAGTCGGTTGAAAAACAATGATTGATTTGTTATTTTTGAGGGTAAAGAGCAAATTTTCGCAACTTTTTTCGTGCAGGGGAATTCCGTGAGCAGGAATATCAAGTATCAGGTTTTTCTCTTCACAGTATCCTCTCAGGTAATTTTGCCAGAATTCTTGGGAATCTTTCATAAGTTTTTTGTAATCAACTTAGGTTCGGGATAAGCCGAAAGGCTGATTAACCCGTCGGCTGAAACTCTTACTACTTTGTTTGAAGCTCCCCCGATTTATCGGGGGATTCTTGCGGAAGAAACATAAACAACCACAAAAACATCCTAATCCGCACCGAAGATAATTAACAGCAAGTGGTCGGAATATAAGGATTTTTTGCAAAATATTCGGATTTTTCTCTATTTTCAATCCAGGCTTGTAATTCTTCCGTAGTGACCGTTGCCTCACCAATACACGGGCGCGGAGGATAGGGAATATTAAACTTAAAAACATGGGGATCGTTTCCATCTGGATCGTCCAAAGTACCATGGAAAGCGTCAACTTTTACTTCAAACCAGTACCCTAGTCCAGCTTCTGTTGTACCTAATTCAAATTCATCAAACATTGGGAAAATATAGTTTTCATTGTTCGTTGAATCTTCTTCAAATACGGCCCACAGCAAATATGATGGGTCATTTATACTTCCAGAATTCTTAGGAGTCGCTTGGAACAATACTTTTAAATTTCCACCTATATCTTTGAGATTTGTGGTTGGGTTATCAAAATACTTTTTTAATTCAATAGCAACAGCCTTTTTGTGGCTATTGGTTGTGTCGTCAGCCCATCGCCAGATATAAGTGACGATTTGAGAAATTTGCTTCGATTGTTGGTAAATACGACTTAGAAATTCTAGATGTGGTGAAGAGGATGGCTCTGAATTTTGAGGATTAGTTATGGCAAGACTAACTTGAGCAGCTTTATGAAATAAGTTACGAGTTCCGAACATTAGGTTGTCTCCTTAAACCTTAAATTAAACTGTAAAAATGCTGAGGATTTTCCCAAACGATTTTTTTGACTATCTCCTCAGATAAGTTGTCTTCAAGTCCTATGACTTTTTTTACTCCATCAGCCTGATGATCCATGTGAGGATAATCAGACCCGAAGATTAAGTTGTCAGAGCCGATAAAATCAATGATCTGAGGTAAATAGGGTTCGGAGGGTTCTACCGCAATGTAACATTGACGGCGGAAATACTCCGATGGTAATAATTTTACCCGATCTTGGACTTCCCAATGTAAATTTTTGTATTCTTCGTCAAGCTTCCATAACCAATAGGGAAGCCAACCACACCCTGACTCTAGAAACGCCACCCTCAGCCTCCGATGACGTTCTAAAACCCCCCCTTCAATTAAGGCTAACAGTGCCATCATTTGTTCCATCGGGTGAGAACAAGCATGAAGCGCAAACCGACTATTAAACCGCTCTGCACCAGTGGTGGGTAAGCGGCTATGAGTGCCTTCATGAATTCCTACAGCCATGTCCAAATCCTCGCAGGCCGTCCAAAAGGGTTCATAGGCTGGATCGCTCAAAATTCTGCCTTTAACAGGGTTAGGGCGCAAAAAAACCGCCTTCCAGCCCAAGTTTGCCATGCGGTGTAGCTCTTTGACCATGTCTTCGGGATCGTGTTGATTGACTGCAGCGACTCCTTTCAGTCTAGCCGGGTCATAGCTACAATATTCTTCTAATAACCATCTATTATAGGCACGGACAAAAGCCCCCATCACTTCGGCGGGTAGGCTATCAATGGCAAATAACCACAGTCCATAGGTAGGATAAATAAAAGCCCTATCTACCCCCATTTGTACCATTGCTTGAACATGGGACTCTGGGTTATAGCGATTGAGATAAGCGTGGGGATGAGCTTGCATCATCTGCTTATTCCCTTCTGCTTGGACTTGTGGGGAGATTTTTTGACTAATCGGTTCTCCTTTGATTTTCATGTCAGCAGAAGGAGCAAATTCCCTAAATTTAGGGTCTAGGTATTGGCCCCACATTGCGGGGGGTTCAATGACGTGGGAATCAGCATCAATAATTTTGTACCCGTTGAGCATAGAGGTTTTTTGGCAATTTTCTACCTAAATTATATTTGATTGGGAAAAAGCGATCGCTTTTTTGCTGCTTTTTTTTCATCCCCTAAAACTCCATGGATTGATTGGGTTAAACTTGATACAACACTTTATTAAACTTAACGAATGGAAGCGATTGAATTTAAAATGATTCTTCATCATGGCACAGTTGTCATTCCCCCTGAATACCCCTCTAAGTGGGAAGGTAAGGCGATCCGTGTGATACTCTGAAGGGGTTTTGAGCTTGACTCAACCTTCTAAGATACATATAATGTATGTATGACATTTGAATATGATCCCAGAAAAGCAAAAACCAACTGGCAAAAGCACGGTGTTTCCTTTGCAGAAGCTGAAATGGTGTTTTTTGATCCCCTCGCTATTCATGATCTTGATCCCGATTGTATAACAGAAGAACGTTTTATTGCAGTGGGGATGGGAAACATGGGATCACTATTAGTGGTTATTTATACTTTGCGGGGTGAAGTCATTCGCTTGATTTCTGCTCGTCGTGCTACAAAACAAGAGAGAAAAACTTATGAGAAAGGAATATGATTTTTCTAAAGGAAAACGAGGGGCGCTCATTTCCTCTCAGGGAAAAACACGCATTACCATTTATCTAGATGATGAGATTCTAGCTTATTTTCGAGAACAGGCTGAAACCGCAGGAATGGGTTATCAAACCCTAATTAATGAGGCTTTAAAACAATATATCCAATCTCCTTCTGAGCGATCGCTCACTCAGTCCGATTTACGCCGTATTCTTCGGGAAGAATTATCAGCCCTCCAATAATGTTGCTTGTGATAGTTAAAAGTTAGGCGATCGCTGTCTGTTTTCAAGAATTGCGATCGCTTTTTTGCTGCCTTCTTTTCATCCCCTAAAACCGCTACAAGTCAGAGGTTAAAAGGGTTTTGATGATTTTAGTCGCCCGATTAATTCATTAGTTCTACTCTCAGGGATGAGGGAGTCATACCATAAAGTGACCCGTTGAATCTAATATAAATCTAATATAAATCTAATATATAGCGTTTCCCAATCTCATGAGGTACACCAAAATCTTAACTCCTGACTCCTGACTCCTCAAAACCTAAGACTCTGTACCTCACAACTATGGGAATTGCTATAAAAGTTAATATTCTGCTCAAAAAAACCTATTAGAAAAGTATTAATTTTAGAGATTGCCATTACTCAAAATAAAACTTATTCTGGTATCAAAGGTGATTAAACAAATCACTTGTAATCCAAAAGACAAGACATTTTGCTTAAGGCATTATGGCTAACTCGAAAAATTCAGCAATGGATTCTTGAGAACGTCTTCAAGGTGTAGATCAGTTTCTTTTCTCTTATACCAAGAGATACTTAGTTCATTTACTAAAAAAATCACAGAGGTACTAAAAAAATGGCGACAAAACTCAATTTCTTGAATAACACAAGTAAACCAACATCAAACCAGATCCTCATATTTCTTCAACCCGTAGGACCTCAACAGAATTACCTTTTTTCTGCTTGGAATGTTCTCAATCCTTCCATCGGCTCAACTCAGAGTGTAATTTTAAACAATGAATTCTCTGGCAGTATTGCAACTTTTGGTGACACTCGTGGAAATTACAGCGGACCGGTATCATTACCTTTAGGTAAAGCTTTACAAATAACTAACCCTAATAACCAAAGTCCTGTAATTGGCTTGCCTGGAGATTCAATTGATAAAGAGCAAGTTGGTTTGCAAAATGATGCGATAACTCCTCCAACTAATTTAAGCGTTACATGGTATGTCAATGGCAACAAAGTAGTGGAAACCAATAATACTTCAACTACTACGCTGAACCCAGGATTTAAATCTCTGTTCCAGTTGAAGCAGTCAATTTTCGTCTTTCTTGGTCAGCGACCTACTGAGACTGAGACTTATACTCTTTCGACCATCAACAAGACACAGGAATTTCCTATACCAAATAGTGCGACAGAAGTGTCTTTTGAAGTTTATACTGATACTGATGGAATTGATAAATTCCGAGAAATTTCAAATCAGCAGTTTAATACTTTGGTAGAACAATCGGTAAGGTTATCTAAAACATATCGTGCTGATCTTGAGACATTCAAAACCAGAATTGCTGATCTTGAAGAGGAAAACTATCAACTTAGCCAATCAAATCTGAATTTGGGCAATAGTGATGATGTTGGAATCTGGTTTCAAGCTAAGACTGGAAATTTGCCAACACAAGAAGACATGAAAAGTTTTTTGATAAATATAGCAATTCTTGGAGCTATGAGGTACAATGGAAAGCAAATAGACAAATAATAGAACTTACCAGCTTCCTATGAGACCCTATTCCGTAGATTTTCGCCAAAAAATTATCGATGTCTGGAAGAAAGAAAAAATTTCCAT
>NZ_JAPZQJ010000661.1:0-2949 GCF_027530405.1 Microcystis sp. LE19-41.2A
AAATTATCAGACACCACCCTTATCAAGGGGGGACTAAGGGTAGGGTTGATTCATGAATCAACCCTACTATGAATCAACCCTAGGACTAAGGGGGGATCGAACCTAAAATCTATTTTTAATTTAATTATAACCAGCTACTTAGGGTTTGCTGAATAATGGTAAAACCCTTTTAAAATAAGGCTTTTGACCTGTTAAAATCCGATGTTCATGCTGCGAAAATCGGATTGGGACTCTCAAAAACCTTGCATTATCCTTTTTATAGTACATAAATTGGTACAAAAAGAGAGGGCAACAAAGCCTGAAACTCCCGACTCCTGACTCCTGACTCCTGACTCCTTAACCCCACCAACAAACTTTTTCAGCACACCCTACTTATCTCCTGAATACTGCCTCGTGAATACTGACGACCGGCTCCTGACTCCTAACCCCACCAACAAACTTTTTCAGCAGACCCTAAATAATGTCATCTTCAAATTTATAACCGACACCGACTACAGTTTTGATAAAGATCGGATTAGCAGGATCGGGTTCTACTTTTTTGCGTAAGCGTCGGATGTGGGTATCTACTACCCTTTCATCGCCAAAAAAATCATTTCCCCAGAGATTATCGATTAATTGGGTGCGACTCCAGACGCGATTGGGATAACTGACAAAGGTAGCTAATAAATTAAATTCTAAGGTGGTTAAATCGAGGGTTTCCTCTGGCATTCCCTCCAATTTACGAACAGCAGAATGTTGATCTAAGTCGATAATAAAATGACGGCTGCGATGGAGTTGCTGGGGTTGGCTATCGTGTCTTAAACTACGTCTTAATAAGGCTCTTACGCGAGCGGTTAATTCCCGGGGACTAAAGGGTTTGACCATGTAATCATCGGCTCCCGTAGATAGACCGATAATGCGATCAATTTCTTCTCCCCTAGCGGTTAACATTAAAATATAGGGGTCTTTTGTCCCTGGTTTTTGGCGAATTCTAGCACACAATTCTAGTCCATCTAATTCGGGTAACATTAAATCTAAAATAACTAAGTCTGGTTGCTTTTGATAAAATAGTTCTAGTCCTACCCTACCATTATAAGCCAGATGACAAGTAAAGGACTCCCGCTCTAAAGTTTGCTCAATCAAATGGGCGATTTCAATTTCATCTTCGATAATAACGATATCCATACAAAGGAAAAAGTTTACAAATATCTAGGCATATTTTAACATATTAGCCATTCATTTCTTGCTCAGGGTTGAACATTGAAATAATTGTAATTTTTGAGACTTTTTGGGGGGAGAGTTGCCAACTCTCCCGACTTTGGTGGACTGGGGACTTTTCAAGGTAAAGGGACAAACTGCTCACCGGAGGGAGTCGATCGCACTTGAATTAACACCGGTTGACCGATGCGATCGCCAGTATTGGGATCAAGGCTAATTTTTCCGGTGGCCCCTGTTTGATGAAAATTGGCGGAACGCAGCAGCGATTGTCGGCCCTGACGTTGAGGATTTTCCCTTAAACCGGCAATAATCACCCGTGTAGCGTCAAAACTGGTGGCTGTGCGCCAACTAACTGGACCGCGCCACTGTTCCTGCATAAGATTGGCAAAAGTCTGGTTAAGCGAGGGGTGCCAGGGTGCGGCAAGGGTTAAACCTTGGGCGTTTTTGCCGCCATCTTCGAGGGTGCGAATATTGTAGAGGGTGGGACTACTAAACAGAGGCAAACGCTGACGATTGGAGCGAATAACCTCAAAAACGGGATCGAGACGATCAACATGAGCGACGACAAATAGGCCGTTAGCACCCCCAGAAATCGCCTGATTAAGGGCTTGATCGGCCTTAAAATTGGGGACACTCAGATCACAGACAATCGGCACAATTTGACCGCCTTTTTTCGCCACATTAGCCATCAACTCATCTTTAAAGGAAACATTATCAGGAGCTTGAGAATCGTAGCAAAAAGCAATTTTCTGGACTTTAGCAGTATTTACTATGTAATTTGCTAATTTTTCCCTAATTTTGCCGTTAGAAGCCACCAGACGAAAGATATAATTTCCCGCACCGGAGAGATTATTAGCCAGGGAGGTGGGAGAAATCATCACCAAACCGCCTTTTTCGTAGATAGGAGCGGCGGCCAAACTGGCATCGGAGGCATTATGACCGACAACAGCGATAATATCGGGATTTTTGACTAATTTACTGGCTACCTCTTTCGATATCTGCGGCTGATTATCGTCATTAACCACGATAACCATCAGTTTTCTGCCAGCAATTCTCATTTTGAAAAAAATCAGATAAAATTCTCTTATTTAAATAGAGAACTTGTGTAGAAGCATTATTTTTTGACAGATAATTATCATCCAACGCTAGAGATAGACAGGTTTTAAGAACTTTGTCCATGAAAAATCGATTTCAACTCATAAATCTGGATGAAATTCTAACAAAATCTTTAGTTTTTTTATAAACAACTTTCTTTTTCTCCTTCAAGAGTTCTGACATTTTTAACTAAAATTTACTTTTTTAAATGGGATATATTCGGTGAGAATAAATGAGAAAAATTCCGACCAATTCTTAAACCAAATAAATTTTAATAGGGTACGAATATTATTAAAGAAAGAAGTCCGAGTTACTAATAGCTCACGAATCTTTTGATAGGTGTAATTAACTAAATCCAAAACGGTATGGAATAAAAAAGCTAGTAAATTCAAAGACAATAAGAACTCGCACAAATGATTCTGACCATGACCAAAGTTATGCTCTAAATTATAACCGTGATTTTTGAGAACGTTATTGCCTTCATTTTCAACTTTCCATCTGCTGCGCCCAGCTTTGACAATTTCTTCGACATTATTTTCCGTGATTTTATGATTAGTTATCCAATTATTTTGGTAGATAGTTTTCTGGGTTTTTTCATTAATAACAGTCACTTCACACCAATTAACTTCGAGACTTGAGTCGCCCTCTCTTAAGGGA
>NZ_JAPZQJ010000178.1:0-1614 GCF_027530405.1 Microcystis sp. LE19-41.2A
GTGTCAGTCTGTAGAGCGACCATAAGACCAGAACAGAGTAAATCTGTTAAGGCAGGTGCGGAACCCCGCAAGGGAAAGAAGCAGAAACCTAAATCGTGAGGTTTGGGAATCACCGTCCGTTTACGGCGGTGAGGATGTCAACGTCAAGTCTAGCTCTAGCACAGAGGCTCCCCTGTCTGGACAGCACTAAGGATTGTCTTGTAATTCACTCGATCCCGAACGTCACCGAAACGACCGCGGTAATATCTTTGTCGATCGAGGAGGTGTCGTAAATTCCCGAATCGCTCACGTCGGTGGAATTGCGCGAGGTGATCTGAAAAACTCCCGTTTTCGCATCGCGCACCCTTCCCACCCGACTGCCGGTACTACTGGCGATCGCCTCAGCCCTCGCTCTCGCATCCTTGGTCGCTGCCGCCACCATTTCCACCCGCAGCTTATCCAGTTGGGTGTAAAGGTATTGGGGGGGTTCAGAGACGAGGTTAATTCCCTCCTCGATCAATTCCGTTACCTGCCTAGAAAGTTCCGTGTAACGGGCCACATCCCCCGCTCGAATCTCGAAGCGTTGGGTGAGGCGATAGGCGAGAATTTGCCCAGTTTCCTGGCCGTTAGCTGTTACTTCGGGAATCGCCATCGTCTCGATCGCGTTGGTGGTGATTGCGTCGTCGGGAACTTGTTTTTCTTTGAGATAAGCTCGTATCCGCTCGGTTTGCCGGATCAGATCGCGGTAGGCTTCGCGGGCGGTGGGTTGTTGACTGGAAACCGATAAACGCCAGAGAAGATAATCGGATGTAATCGCCTTTTTTGCCGAACCAGTCACGACAAAAACATCGCTGGCCCGTTTCACCGCCAAGATCGAGCGCGCCGCTATCCAGGAACTCACAACGAGGGCGATCGATAGCACCGACAAACCCGCGAATAGCTGCGGGAAACGTCGGAATATAGAACTGTCTTTCATCGTCACTCCTCCTGAAAATTCGACGTTTCTATCCTATGCTAGTAGCGAGCGAGTTGAAATTATTATTTACAAAAATCAATTTTTCTTGCGTCAGGTTGATGCGCTTTGACAGCAAAGATTATTCAGCCCTTACTGGAGCTTTGGCACAATGGTGACTGATTGACACTCCCGTCGCACTAAGCGCTTCGGGATTCTTGGTTCATCGAGTTTCCTTAACCTGGCAGGACGTATCCAACATTCACTAGAGGGAATCTCTCCCCCCCCCAAACCCCTAGGGCTGTTTCATTCTCCCATCAGAATATCAAAAGTAAAAGCGATCACTGTCTTTGTAAAATGAGAAGTGACCGCCAACTTTTAAAATATATGTTGAGCTTAATAGAAAAACTGAAACAAGTCAAGGACTTTCGGAAAGATAAAGGAAAAAGACACCATTTATGGATAGTATTAGTAGTAATAATACTGGGAACAATGCTAGGATACTCAGGTTAGAGAGAGCTAGGAGAGTTTGCTAAAAATAATGGTTCTTCGGTTTTTGTTATGCAATGGACGGGGGTTATAAGGGATGGAACCCTTATATAGAAAAGCATTTGGCGATTTTTGTCAATTATTTTTGATCTAGAGCGAACTAATCAATTAAGTCTCTTGCCAGATAAGGATTT
>NZ_JAPZQJ010000246.1:0-5514 GCF_027530405.1 Microcystis sp. LE19-41.2A
GATATGGGAGTGATCAGGGGGAAATTCAGCTACTTTTTCCCTGAAAATTAGGTAATTGACCCCCTCAAAATCGGTAAAACCCCACACCCCACACCCTACACCCTACACCCTGCTTCTAGGAAAAACTTTTTCAGCAGACCCCAATTAGATTCCTCGCCACAGTGCGATCGCACCGTCTCGATCTCCAGTGACTAACCAACGACCATCTCGACTGGCAACCATTCTTAAGATGACGTTTCCCTTGAGAGTATTCAAGTGCCGACGGGTATTAACATCCCAAAATTTGACAGTTCCATCCCCAGAAGTGCTGGCCAAAACTTTACCCCCATCGAGCAGGGCCATATCGGTAACAGCGTCGTTATGGGCGAGAATAGTAGTGGTGCCGATGCCGCTTTTTACTTGCCAACCGCGGATCGAACCGTCTTGACTAGCAGTACCGGCGGTATTACCATCTTTGGAAAAAAGCACCCGATAAACGGGGAATAAATTACCCGCATAGGCACGATTAACGCGACCGGTACTCACTTTCCACAGTTTAACGAAGCCATCGTAATCGGCGCTAACAATTCCTTTACCATCGGGACTAAATGCGATCGCCTGAATCGGATGATTATGGCCGCGCAGGGTTTTTAACAGTGTACCCGTCTGAAAATCCCAGAGTTTAACTGTACGATCCCAGCTACCCGTGGCCAAAATTTCGCCATCGGGAGAAATAGCGGCATCGGTAACGAGAAAAGCATGGCCAGGATAGGTCATTTCTAATTTTCCCGTGCGCGTATTCCAGCGTTGCACTTTTCCCCCGGCATCGGCAGTTACGAAAGTCTCACCATCGGGACTAAATTGGATAGCGTTAACGGTATCACCTAGTTGCCAAGTCCTGAGAGGTTTTTGAGTTTTTAGGTCCCATTCCCTAACCGTGCCGTCAAAACTACCACTCAGCAGCAGGGAGTTATCGGGACTAATGGCTAAAGCATAGATGGGATCCTGATCGGCTTTTAAAATAGTAACCCGTTCGACGGTCTGCCAAGGAACGATTTCTGCTAGGGGAGGTGCTTGCGGAGTGATGGTTTTGCCTTTTTCCTGATTGACTGCACAACCACCGGATAGGAACAGCAGTAATAATAACGATAACGTCGGTTGATAAAGGGTTATTTTCATAGAATTTTGCCGTTGTCAAAATCAACTTAAACTACTTTAAACTTGAATGGGTAAAATTTGAATAGAATAACGACAACTAGGAACAAGATAAATGACAAATTCTTGATTGGTTGTGTTGGCTTCTTCTAGAACATTCTGTAAATTTTCACCGTGAGCAATCACTCCTTTTTCGTTATAAGCAATGTATTGATTTTTATACAAATCAATCACGTTGTCACGATTTTTGTTTAACCAACGTAACATTTCTTGGGCTTGTTCTTGAGAGATTGAGTTGGTCATAATCTTTCTAGGGAGAGACGTTTTTGATGAGAAGGAAAGCATCACTAATCAGTTTATTTTTGTCAATTATAGCTTCTAGTTTCTCCGATTGATAACGACCTGATTCGACTTCTAAAGAAGCGGCATCCAAAGCATTAAGATAAGCATCGTTTAAAGTGTCTGTTAATTCCTCATCACTTAAATAATATCCTGCCGCTTTTCGGCGTTTATTGTGGCGTTGAATTTCTCTAACACTATTGCGAATGGAGACATCCCAAGAACGAGTGGTTCGGTTTTCTGCCTGTTGTTTAATTAAATGAAGTAATAAGATAACAGCATAACCACGAATGGTGCTAATAATCCCATTTTTGCTCATATCTTCAAGGTCTTCTACAATCGCCAGTGAACCTTTAATATCACCTTTTAAGAGTAAAGCCTTTAATTCTAAAAGTTCTTCCATAATCCAATTTCTTCCCCAAATACCCCTTAATTATATCTTGCCACAAGTCTCTCTATCCCAAAGCTCATTTAAGTCCATCTTGAGGAAAAAATTAATCATTTTTTCATTTATTTTAAGCTTTTCTGTGCTATGGTGTGGTTGTTTATCTAAAAATGGAGTTTTTAATTATGACTCAAAAATTAGCAAAACTGATTGATTTGCGGGGGGGGGGTAAGCATAGCTTATTAAAACTCTCAATTGCTTCCTCTGTCTTGGCGGTGAGTGCTTTGATAGTCACCCCTGTACAAGCAGCAAATTTGATTCAAAATGGCAGTTTTGAGACGGCTACCGTCAACCCTAACCCTGGTGATTTTATAAGACTTGATGCTGGTTCCACAGCAATTACAGGATGGACGGTCAGCCAAGGAACAATTGATTATATAGGAACTTATTGGCAAGCTTCTGAGGGTAGTAGAAATCTGGATCTATCTGGAGCGAATGCCGGTGGAATTCAGCAAACCTTTAACACAACTGTCGGTGAGACTTATCGGGTGACTTTTGATCTGGCGGGTAATACAGACTACAGTCCTACTATTAAAGAGATGAGAGTGAGTGCAGGAGGAAATTCTGCTGACTTTTCTTTCGACATAACAGGAAAAAGCCGTTCAAACATGGGATGGGTATCAAAATCTTGGGGTTTTACTGCCACTGGAACAACAACTACCCTTAGTTTTCTAAATTTAGTCGATACACCTTATGGTCCTGCGTTGGATAATGTCTCAGTGATAGCTCTTTCCCCTCCTCCTACTTCTATTCCCGAACCTTCATCAATGCTAGGATTATTGAGTTTAGGAGTATTAGGAATTGGTTCTGCTTTAAAACGTCAATCTTAATCTCTTTTTATCTTTTTAACCCATCTAAACTAGGTGGGTTAAATTTAATATTCAGATAGGCTTAAAATCGGTGAATAATTTTGAATTTTGCGGCACATTTTTAATAATATGCTAGGATAGTATTGATGTTTTAGGAGGTAACAACCTATGCAGTTAGAAGATTATTTTGAATTTGTAGCAGTAGATAATATTCAATTAAAAGGACATCGTATTGGCATTGAGGACGTACTGAAATACTATCGACAAGGTTATAGTCCTCAAGAAATTCTCCAAGAATTACCAACTCTAAATTTAGAAAAAATTTATGCCACTTTGACATATTATTATCACAATCAAGCACAAATCGATCTCTATCTTGTCAAGCTAGAAAGACAACGGGAACAACATTATCAACAGTGGCTAGAAACATCATCTCCTTTAATTGATCGTTTAAGAAAAGCAAAAATTAAAAAGGAGCAGGAGTATTTACAAAAAGCATGAAAATTCGGTTTTTGCTGGATGAAAATTTATCTCCTAAGCTAAAAATAGCGGTTCAACGTATCAATTCTACTATAGATATTTTGCGAGTTGGTGATGCGGATGCACCTCTTTTAGGGACACTTGATCCTAATTTATTGCAATATTTAGAATTATCCCAGAGACTGTTAATCACTGACAATAGAAGTACCATGCCCAATCATTTAAAAGATCATTGGAACACGGGAGGTCACACTTGGGGAATTATTTGGTTACGCCCTAGCGGTACAATTAGTCAATGGGCTGAATCAATGATTTTAATCTGGGAATTAACAGAAGCTGAAGAATGGATTGATCGCTTAGATTGGATTCCTTTATAAGGAACTAAGGTGATTTTTCAAACACATTTAATCATTTATTTCGGGGCTTTTTCTGGGTTTCTTAGGGTCTTTTTCTGGGGTATTAGCGGCGGGATTTGGGGCTATTGTCGCAATTTGGGCGGCCATTCTTGTCATTGCTTGACCTTGGGCGAATTCCTGCTGTAGTTGTTCGCTAGAAGAAACCAAACGACTTAAACCCTGGATTAAACGAATAATTTCCTGTCGCAGTTGCGGATTACCGGTAATTTCATCCACATCCGAGGTGATTTTCTGAAGATTGGCAAAAGCGGCGCGAGAGGAGTCGAGGAGTTGCTGTAGGGTGACAACAGTGGCAGGATCGGAGAGATAGGCGGTAAAGTTGCCCAAATTTTCGCTTAATTTAACAGCGTTTGCCGAAATAGTATTTAAATTCTCGATAATTTGGCTTTTCTGCACTTGCGTCAGGATGGGATCCAAAGCAGCGAGAGTAGTTTGTAGGCGATCGCTAGTAGTTTTGATACTATCGAGAGTAGCAATTAAACGATTTTGATTAGCTGCCAAAAAAACCCGCAGTTCTTCCGTAGTTTGTCCCACCAAAAGCAGCGTTTTTCGGGCCTCCACTAGGGTAGCGTCTAAATTTCTCAGGCCGCCACTTCCCTGTAAACTTTTCAGTAAAGTAGTCGCTTCCTGACTCAATCCCCCGACACCGGAAAGATCACTAGAAAGACGATCGAGGGAACCGGATACTTGGGGTAAGGATTCTAGGGATCTCATCCCCGAATTAACTTTACCTAGAGTACCGCTGCGACGTACCTCACTTAAAGCGGTGGTTGCCTCACCACTAAAGCGATCGAGTCCCCCCAAGGCATTGGCAGCGCGTTGGGTAAAAGAACGAAATCCAGCCACCATATCGGGATCGCTAACTAGATTAGAAATTCTCAGTAAAGATCTGATCAGGGTATTGACATTTAGCGCCGATTGCCCTTGTAAACGGGAACCGTTACAGATAATCACCTCCCCATTACAGTTAGGACTCAAAGGGGGTTCTTTAACACCACCGACGGGTAAAGCTTGCAGGGGAGTAATATCGATCGTGGTTTCACCCACTAAACCGGATTGAATGGCTTCGATGAGGGAATTACTGGGAATTAGGCGATCTGCTGGCGAAATCTCCACTTCTACGGCGACTCCCTCCGGTTCTGGGGTAATTGCCGTCACTTGCCCGATTCTCACTCCCCGATAACCGACGCGGGTTCCCACCATCATGCCACCCACATTAGGAAAAAGGAAGCTGGCGCGATAACTGCGTCCCCCGAAGCTAAAATTACTTAACCAGGCGATAAACCAGATTAATATTCCCCCCGATGTCAGTAACATTAAACCGATACCACTTTGCCGCAGAGTTGGGGAAATCCCCCGTTGTGAACCGCCAGCTTCCATAAATAATTACTCCTCATCTCTACACAGTATCTTACAGGAGAAATCGGAGGATTTCAGCGATCAGTTTCTGAAGGCAAGAGTCAAGGAGTCAGTATTCAGGAGTCAGTATTCAGTATTCAGGAGTCAGGAGTCGGGAGATAGGATTCAGGAGTCAGTATTCAGGAGTTGGGAGTGAGGATTCAGTATTCAGGAGTTGGGAGTGAGGATTCAGTATTCAGGATTCAGGATTCAGGAGTCAGGATTCAGGAGTCAGGAGTCAGGAGATTATTTTTATTTATTCTCCCCACTTCCCCCCGCAACGCGCACGCAGTGACCACCCCACTTCCCCATCACCCCACTTCCCCATCACCCCACACCCCACTTCCCCATCACCCCATCACCCCATCACCCCATCACCCCACACCCCACACCCCACTTCCCTCAATTGACTGATCACTGAATTGGTCCGTCGATACTGCCGGTAAAAAATTGCTTGAGTACGGGGATTTCGGAGTGATAAGCCTCTTGAGTC
>NZ_JAPZQJ010000111.1:0-13667 GCF_027530405.1 Microcystis sp. LE19-41.2A
ATCCTTATCTGGCAAGAGACTTAATTGATTAGTTCGCTCTAGATAGAAAACAATTGGCCAAAATCGAAGCAATGCCTTTCTCTATAAGGGTTCCATCCCTTATAACCCCCGTCCATTGCATAACACAAACCGAAGAGCCATTAAAATTTATAGCGGTTCTCGCATCTGTGCGGCACACTTAAACCTTTGCTGATTAAGCTGTTCAGGATCGGGAATGTACCTCTTGTGAATCAGAAACGCTATATTTGGTTTAAGAATTGGTCGGAGTTTTTCTCATTTATTCTCACCGAATATGTCCCATTCAAACAAGTAAATTCTAGTTGAAAATGTCAGAACTCTTGAAGGAGAAAAAGAAAGTTGTTTATAAAAAAACTAAAAATTTTGTTAGAATTTTATCTGAATTTATGAGTTGAAATCGATTTTTCATGGACAGAGTTCTTAAAACCTGTCTATCTCCAGCGTTGGATGATAATTATCTGTCAAAAAATAATGCTTCTACACAAGTTCTCTATTTAAATAAGAGAATTTTATCTGATTTTTTTCAAAATGAGAACTGCTGCAATAAATCTACTGTAAAAGATGATAAAGTTCCTATTGTCAATGCTTATTGGCTAAATTATTATGCTATTTGGTGGCACGTCTGAATTTTCCACAAATGCTACCCCCCCAATCTCCTATCAAGTGGTTAGCTCACTTCCTGGGCGAATCCGCTGGCGTGTCCCTTCCCTGCGCCAAAACCTAACAGGACAAAATATTCTCCAGGGAGCGATCGCTGCTCTAGAAAGCGTTACCAGCGTCCGCATCAACCCCTAGGCTAACTCAATCATTGTCACCTTTGCTGAAGGGAAAATGTCTCCCGCACAATTAGAGCAAGAACTGGCAACTGCGATCGGCAAGGCCGCAGCTTCGGCGAACCCAGGGGCAGAAGTCCCCCAGAAAGCTGAATTCAAGGCGGAAAAACAAGTTCCTCGTCCCCCGGAAGAGAAATTGCTGGTGAGGGAAAATCTGGCCGATGCAAAGGTGGAACAGACCCAAACAGTGATCAGTCCCCAGACAGGAGAAAGTAAAGATGATAAAAATCCTCTAAACGAGATACCGAGCCAAACTTTAGTTTATCGGCAGCTGGAAGCCTTACCCGTCAATTCTTGGCAGCGCCAGTGTCAAGAGCAGGCTGAATCAATCGAGAAACTAGAAGACTGCCTCGCCGCCTTACAGCCGGTGGCAGCGATCGGTTCAGCTTGGCTGAGGCGGTGGTACGTCCACAGTCCGGCAACCATAGATTGCGCTGCCAGCACCGGCAGAAGCTCGATTGAAAAAATATCGCAAATACCTTTAAAAGTTCCAAAATACAGGCTCGCAATCTCTATTTCAGGTACGAGGAGTGCAACTGATTAGGCCTTGTCTGGGACTAAATTGCCAATTCGATCGAGAATTTTTACCCGAAGGGAAAAGAGGGGCCAGTTTACTGCTCTCGCCTGAGAATTGACTGCTAGGCTATCCTGAGAAAACCATACCGTTTCAACTAAACTAGATCTGTGAAAATCAAGGCTCTTAAAAATGACCGCCAAGCCCAAAATGATTTTTCGGCTGACTTCTCCCATCAACCGGTTTCTCTTCACGCTGACAGTGGCAATTTTCGTTTATTTAATCACGGGAGAATTTTACCAGGAATTGCGGTTTCTCTTGGCTTACGATCTAGCGATACTAAGTTATTTGAGTGTTTTAGCAGTGCAAATGTCCAAAGCGACTGCGGAAGATACCTTTCGTCTGTCTCAACAGCAAGAACCCAAGGGTATTAGCACTTTATTTGCTGTGCTGCTATTTTCTGGTATGGGGTTAATTGCTCTTTCTTTATTACTCAACAACTCCAAGAAATGGACTCCCTTGTTGACGAATTTGCACATGGGACTGTCCCTATTAGCGATCTTTTTGTCTTGGACTCTGGTACATACTTTTTTTGCTCTGTATTATGCCAGACTCTAGTACGATGAACTATCCGCAGAAGATTCATCCGCTTACCGCAAAGGTTTAGACTTTCCCAATCAAGAACTTGTGGATTATTGGGATTTTATGTATTACTCTTTTACTATCGCTATGTGTTACCAGACATCGGACGTATCCGTTGAAAGCGTTGCGATGCGACGCATGACACTCTTTCATTCCATCCTCTCTTTTATCTTAGTAGCAGTAGTCATCGGTTTAGTGGTAAACATAATTTCTAATCTCATTTAATTGTGTCTGATCTCAAACGAGCCAAATGTCTATCGGGGATATCTCCCCTGCTTATGGTGATCAGTAAATCTGATATTTTGTATTCTGCTATACATTCTTCCCCATGATGTTGAGAGAACCACCTCTTTTAGATGTGGCTGCGGTACGATCTCATAGGTGTAGTTTTTTAACCCACATTCCGCACCCTAGTCGTTGAAATCAAAAGTTGCTCTAGCCCTTGTATAGTAAGACTTTTAGCGATTACTAAGAATTATGAAGTGTCACACTCTAGTCAGCGATCGCCAGCTTAATGAGAGTTTATCTCAATAATTTGGTATCAGAGCTATCAGATTTTTAGGGCTAATTGTGCATCTGCTGGGCAAACAAATTAGCCTGTAATTCAGAGCCGGCAATCGTTTTGACGATTTAGATAAAATTTTCAATGTGACACTTTAGGGTGCGGAATGTGGGTTGGAATATTCTGGCGGAAGACCGATCGCAAAGACTTGAAATCTGTTCTAACAATAGTTACACTTCTTTAGAATAGATACACTTTTCAAGGGATAATGTAGGTCGGCTAACTCTTGCACTTAACAGTCGAGATTGTTGGGCTTATATTTTCACCCTGAATATAAAAAGCGTCTAAGTGGACACTAAATTGTCAATAGGAGGAGCGTAGTCAATGGGACTACCTTGGTATCGAGTACACACAGTCGTTCTCAACGACCCGGGCCGTTTAATTTCCGTTCACCTGATGCACACCGCACTGGTAGCGGGTTGGGCTGGCTCCATGGCCCTCTATGAGCTTGCTATTTTCGACCCCAGTGACCCCGTATTAAACCCGATGTGGCGGCAAGGAATGTTCGTGCTGCCCTTCATGGCCCGTTTAGGTGTCACTGGTTCTTGGGGTGGCTGGAGCGTCACCGGCGAAACTGGTGTTGACCCCGGTTTCTGGTCTTTTGAAGGCGTTGCCGCCGCTCATATCGTCTTATCCGGTCTGCTATTCCTAGCGGCGGTTTGGCACTGGGTTTTCTGGG
Source organism: Microcystis sp. LE19-41.2A (assembly GCF_027530405.1). Classification (NCBI taxonomy): domain Bacteria; kingdom Bacillati; phylum Cyanobacteriota; class Cyanophyceae; order Chroococcales; family Microcystaceae; genus Microcystis; species Microcystis sp. LE19-41.2A. Next base: position 3,249 of record NZ_JAPZQJ010000111.1, read on the forward strand.
ATTTAGAATTATTCATCGATCCCCGCACGGGCGAATCAGCCCTCGATTTACCGAAAATGTTCGGTATTCACCTGTTCTTATCCGGTTTACTTTGCTTCGGTTTCGGTGCTTTCCATCAAACAGGCCTTTGGGGTCCCGGGATGTGGGTTTCCGATGCCTACGGTTTAACCGGTCATGTGCAGCCCGTAGCTCCCGAATGGGGACCGGCTGGTTTTAACCCCTTTAACCCCGGGGGTGTGGTAGCTCACCACATTGCTGCGGGTATCGTTGGGATTATCGCCGGTTTATTCCATTTAACCGTTCGTCCCCCCGAAAGACTCTATAAAGCCCTGAGAATGGGTAATATCGAAACGGTGCTTTCTAGCAGTATCGCCGCTGTTTTCTTTGCCGCTTTCGTCGTGGCTGGAACCATGTGGTACGGTAATGCTACCACGCCGATCGAACTCTTTGGCCCGACCCGTTACCAATGGGATAAGGGCTATTTCCAAGAAGAAATTGAGCGTCGCGTCGAGGCCAGCATCGCCAATGGGGCCACCATCGCCGAAGCTTACCAAGCAATCCCCGAAAAACTGGCTTTCTATGATTATGTCGGTAATAGCCCCGCTAAAGGTGGTTTATTCCGTACTGGTGCCATGGATAGCGGTGACGGTATCGCTAAATCTTGGTTAGGACACCCCGTGTTCAAAGATGGCGAAGGTCGCGTCCTTAGCGTGCGTCGGATGCCTAACTTCTTTGAAACCTTCCCCGTTGTCCTGACTGACTCGGAAGGTATCGTTCGCGCTGATATTCCCTTCCGTCGTGCGGAATCGAAACTGAGTATCGAACAAAGTGGTGTTACCGTTTCTTTCTACGGTGGCTCTCTCGATGGTCAGGTGTTCAGCGATCCTGCTGATGTGAAGAAATTTGCCCGTAGAGCGCAACTCGGTGAAGCTTTCGAGTTTGACACCGAAACCCTGAAGTCTGACGGGGTATTCCGCACTTCTCCGAGAGGTTGGTTTACTTTCGGTCATGCTGTCTTTGCTTTACTATTCTTCTTCGGTCACATCTGGCACGGTTCTCGTACCATCTACCGCGACGTATTCGCCGGGGTCGATCCGGATCTGGAAGAACAAGTGGAATTCGGTTTATTCCAAAAATTGGGTGATCTTAGCACTCGTAAACAAGAAGTTTAGTTTTAGCTAAATCATCCCTATAACTAAAGGAGTCAAGTCTTTGACTCCTTTTTTTAATTAGGGTCTGCTGAAAAAGTTTTTCGTGGGGGCAGGGTGTGGGGTGTGGGGTGTGGGGAGCAGGGAGTGGGGAGCAGGGAGAAACAATTGATAACTTGAGAGTTAATCACACTATTAAAAACGGATTTGGTATTAAAGTTCGATCGAGCTTTACTTTTCACCGAATACTGAAAAAACCGCTAGTTATAGAAATAACTAACGGCTTTTTGCTGGGGGAAATTACCCGTAATGGAATTACATAGAGGAACCTAAACCAGCGTAAGCTCCGTAGAAGAAAAGACCAAGCACGGCGATAACGCCTAGACCGGCGATGGTGGCGACTAACCACAAAGGAATACGACCTTCTGCGAACATGAATAACACCTCCTAATTGCGATGACAATGAATCGGGACTAATTAGTTAAAGAAATAGCTGGAAAATAAAATTCCCAAGACAGCAACTAGGAGTAAACCTAGATAAAGAGAAGTACGATTTAACTCGACGGCTTGCCGATTCGGATTAGGTGTTCTTTCCATAATTGTTCTCCTAGCGTTGAATAAACTGCATTGCCGCAATCGCACCGATAAAGAAGACAGTGGGGACCGCTAAGGTATGAACTGCCAACCAGCGAACGGTGAAAATGGGGTAAGAAATGGGTTGATTGGGATTACCACTAGCCATTGTTTTTATCCTTAATTAAAGTAAACTACTGATTAAACTGCTCGATTTGATTTTTGGCCTCAAAGCGATCATTAATGATCGGTAATTCTTGACGCTCTTGAGTGTAATACTCATCGGGACGGGGAGTGCCAAAAACATCGTAAGCCAAACCAGTACTCACGAATAACCAACCTGCGATAAACAGCATGGGGATGGTGATGCTATGGATAATCCAGTAACGAATACTGGTAACGATATCGCCAAAAGGACGTTCGCCGGTACTACCTGACATGGACGGTTCTCCTCGGAATGATAGGACTTGAAAAATTCAATCTCTATAATAGAGACTTTGTTGACCCTGAGACAAGTTTTAGGCCGGTTCGCTAGGGGGATTATATTTCAGTAAAACCCCATCTTGTCCCAAGACAAAACCCTTGTCGGAATTGATAAAAACAATTCGATAGAGATTGGAGGGGACACTTTCCACCGCGCGATCTTTTTGCCAAGATTGGCCGCCGTCATCACTGACCAAGAGATTGCCGCTACCACCAGCGACCCAAATTTCTTCGGGGGTGCGGTAGTTGAGGTCCAAAAGTCCCCAACTGGTGGAAAACTCGGGGAATACCTTATCTTCCCATGTATCGAGATCATTGGGGCTAGTAAATTGTAGTTGACCACCCCGGGCCAGGGCCCACAGTTCTCCTTTTTCACCATAACCGACTTTTTGTAAGCGGCGGGAAGAAAGACGATTGTGGGGTTGCCATTCTGTTGACCCCGGTTCCCAAGTGGAATAAAAGTTACCGCGTGCGGAAACGGCCACGTATTTACCATCATGGGAACGAACAATTGTCCGGGCCACACCCACAGCACCTTCCACTAAAGCTTGCCAAGTTTTGCCCCCGTCTTTGGTGCGGTAGATAGCGCCTAAATCCGTGACCATTTCGGCGGTTTTGTCGTTAAGGGCGATAATTCCGTAGGGGGAACCGGGTAATTTTTCACTTAAGGGGATACGGGACCAGCTGCTGCCCCCGTCTTCGCTATGGAGAAGAATTGAGGGTTTACCGACAATCCAACCCTCTTGGTCGTGGAAACTGACGGCGCTAAAGCTAACTTTTTCTTCGCCAAGGTTGAGGACTTTTTGCTGCCAGCTGTCCCCCCCATCGGTGGTTTCAAAGAGGGTAGATTTGGTTCCCACTAACCAACCGTGCTGCAGGTCGTCGGTAAAGGCGATATCGGCAAAAGTGGAGTCAGTGTCGAGGGTGAGGATTTGCCAAGGACTACTGCTCAGGGATGGCACACTACTACAGCTAAAGCAGAAAAAGGCTACAGCTAGAACTATTACGAATTGTTTCAGTTTTCTCATCAATGGTTCAGAGGTATTGGTCAAGGAATCGGGACGGATTAGGGTTTGTACCCGATGGGTTACAGGCTCATAAGAGCCGTTGGATTAAAGATAATGAGTGCTTGAGTTAGTTTAAACCATATAAACTAATAAAGAAAACAAATCCTAGCGCTAAAGCCCCGAAAATCAAAATATTTTTTTGTGCCGGAGTCAGACGGTTGACTCCAAAACCATAGCTAAGATTTTCTTGGAATCCCGAAGGAGCATCTTTAGCTCCGATGTTGATAAATTGGGAACGACGCACACCACACACGGGACAGCGCCACGTTTCTGGCAATTCCTCGAAGGGGGTTCCAGCGGGAGTGTTGGTTTTACTATCTCCCTTGCTGGGGTCGTAAACGTAGCCGCAGGAGCGACATTCGTGGTTGGCAGGGGCCTGGTCGGCTAGGGTTAGTTCTGGTGGGCGATCGCTCATAACTAAGATTAAAGGAATTTTCAACACTCTGTTACAAATTATCCTTGAAAATTGACCTCTCTCACGGGCAAGCCCCAACAGAATAGCCAGTTTTCAAGCCTGAAAAGGATTAGCGAGGCAGCATATCGGCTTTAAAAAAAGCAAGATTAATCTATTAGGGCTTAAATGTCTATTAAAACTTTATTAAGTTTATATTTGGGCTATTTACCCTGATTTTGGTACTCAAATTTATTCCGAGAAATTGAGAAATTTCAGGCAGGGAAGAAATTAGGGGGCTGATACCAAATCCTGTTTAAAAGGTGGAGGAGATTGGGGAGTGCCGGAGCTGCGGAGCAGGGGGAAACAATCCATAACTGGGTTTTTAAAGTTGGATTGGGAGTTAATCATGCTATTAAAAGCGGATTTGGTATCATATTGAATAAATTTAATCACTTTTAGCGATCGCTTTTATATTTTGGCATAAATGGGCTGCTCCCTCCCTGTTCCCCAAAACGAAAACTTCGCACCTCACTATTAAGATGACTGCTATCAACCTTATATTATAGGTATATAATCAACCTTAACTATACCTTAAAAAGAGAGTAAAAATTGTGTTCAACCAGCTTGATTGGAATCCTGCCTACTCAATTGAAACCTTAGAACCAAATACGGTATTTTTTCTATCTGAGCGAGAATCAATCTGTTTCCAAGAGCCGCTTTATTATCGTTTAGTCAGATTAATCGATGGTCAACGTAATCTTGATGAAATTATTGATATTCTTCAGTTAGAATTTTTACAAAATCAAGAAATCAATCCCAATAATGCTAATTACTTCGCAGTTATTGTTAATTATAGCTTGGCAATTCAAAAAGCGATTTTTCAGTTATATAAACGAGGGTTTTTGTTAGAAAAACAAGAATTATTGCCGTCTAATTTAGCAATTTTATGCCATCATCTTCAGGTTTCTCAAGCCCAAGCTTTTGAACGATTACAATCTCTGAAGGTTACAGTTAAAACCCTAGGCTTAATTCCCCAGCAAGATTTGATCAATATTTTAAATTCCTTGCAAGTTCAAGTCGCAGATGAAGGGGATTTAACCATTATTTTAACCGATAATTATCTTCATCCTGATTTAGAGAGTATTAATCAACAAGCTTTAGCCTCACAAAAACCGTGGTTATTAGTTAATCCCCTGGGAAATCTAGCCTGGATTGGTCCCTTATTTGATCCCGATAAAACTGGTTGTTGGCATTGTTTGGCTCAACGATTACGAGATAATCGTCCCGTGGAGGAATTTATCATTAGACAGAGAGACAATAAGATTTCTTTAATTTCTCCTTTAGGGTTTTCTTCAGCGACAATACAGACGGTTTTAAATCTGACGGCTATGGAGGTTTTTAAGTGGATTATTCAAGGTAAAAATCAACGTTTAGAAGGAATGCTAATGACTTATGATACTTTAAATTTACAATTTCAAGAGCATATTTTAGTTAAACGTCCGAACTGTCCTAGTTGTGGATATTCTCTAAATAAAACACCTTTACCCGTGGTTTTGGGACATCGTAAAAAGGCTTTTACCAGTGATGGGGGACATCGTTTTTGTTCTCCTGAAGAAACCTTAAAAACCTATCAACATCATATCGGTCCTATTACGGGAATTGTGCGAGAATTAAATAAGATACAAGGGAATGCTTTAGTTCATACTTATGTAGCTAAACATCATTTTCGCAGTGTCTTTGATGATTTAGACAGTTTACGGCAAAATATTGGAGGTAGAAGTGCGGGAAAAGGCCGTACAGATAGTCAAGCAAAAGCAAGTGGATTTTGTGAAGCTATTGAGCGCTATTCGGGGGTTTTTCAAGGAAATGAAATCAAAGAAGAAGCGAGTTATCAAGAGTTAAAAGATAAAGCTATTCATCCTAACAAATGTATGAATTTTAGTGAAAAACAATACCAACATCGAGAAGAATGGAATGGGAATAATCAAGGATGGTTTCAAAAAGTCCCTGAACCTTTTGATGAAACTAGAATCATTGATTGGACTCCTGTATGGTCTTTAACTGCTCAAGATTTTAAGTATTTACCGACGGGATATTGTTATTATGGTTATTCTCAATCTGAACCCTTAGATTGTTGGGCTGATTCTAATGGCTGCGCCGCAGGAAATACGATAGAAGAAGCGATTTTACAAGGGTTTATGGAGTTAGTGGAACGGGATTGTGTGGCTTTATGGTGGTATAATCAATTAGTTAAACCTTCCGTTAATTTAGAGAGCTTTAATGAGCCATATTTTGAGCAATTAAAGCAATATTATGAGGGGTTAAATCGGGAGCTATGGGTGTTAGATATTACCAGTGATTTGAATATCCCTTGTTTTGCCGCTATTAGTCCGAGAAAGGAGCGGGAAGTGGAGGACATTTTGTTAGGGTATGGGGCGCATTTTGACCCAAAAATTGCCATTAGTCGGGCGTTAACGGAGGTTAATCAAATCTTACCGAATGTGTTATCTTTCAAGGAAGATGGGACAACGATTTATCCTCCCTCTGCTGATCCTTTGGCGGTTAAATGGTGGCAAACGGCAAGGTTAAGCAATCAATCTTATTTAGTTCCAGATAGTAAAATAATACCGAAAAAAAGTCATGATTATTTACAATTAGCCAGTGATGATTTATTAGAGGATGTTAAATTGTGTCAGCGAATTGTTGAGTCAAAGGGGATGGAAATGTTAGTATTAGATCAGACTCGTCCTGATATTGGTTTAAGGGTGGCTAAAGTCATTGTCCCCGGAATGCGTCATATGTGGAAGCGTTTAGGGACAGGAAGATTGTATGATGTTCCTGTTAGCATGGGATGGTTAAAAGAGACTTTGACGGAAGATGAATTAAATCCTTTTCCCATGTGGATGTAACCCTTGTTCATGGTCAATTGTTGATGATTTTAAGTTACTTGGTGAAGATTTCGAGTTTAACTTTTATTCCCGTTTTATCTAAAAGACTGAGTAATTTATCAACAGTAAAACGGCTAATTTCTCCATTCATTAAATCACTAATTTTTGGTTGTGTTTCCTCGAAAAAAGTGGCGGCTTCTTGCTGTGTCCATCTTTTTTCGAGGATAAAAGACCGCAAGGTTAACATCAAATCGGCTCTAATTTTTAAGTTAGTTGCTTCTTCACTGTTAAATCCTAAATCTTCAAAGATGTTATCGCTACCAAAAGTGATCTCAATAGGGTTAGATTGTGTCATGGTTATCCCTCCTGTAATTGTTGTCTAAATTGAATCATTTGTTGATAACGTTTTTGTCCCAATGCTTCAATCTAATCTAGAAGAGCGGCTGGATCATTGGGAGCTATTCCTTCATCTTGATCTAAGATCAATAATATTTTCATTTGTTGAGTTACACTAAATAAGCGCAATCGAATATTGACTGAAAATTGAATCACTTGTAATGATAGGGAGATTCTCAGCCATAGATTGAGCAATAATAATGCGATCAAAAGGATCTCTGTGGTGAAAAGGTAGAGAAGCATTAATTTTTAGATGCTCTAGTTCAAGATTGAGTAAAACAATCCTACTTTCGTTCACTTCTTTCTCAATAAACTCTTCATAGGAAGGAACTAACCTTAACTTTCCTAAATTATATTTAATAGACATTTCCCAAAGACTGGCGATACTAAGATAACTAAAATTGTTCTCATCTTCAATTAAATCTTTGAGAGCATTGCTTAATCTAGGATCGTCATTAACAAACCAAAGAAAAATATGTGTGTCCAATAAAAAAGTCATTCCCTGTAATTTTGAAAGTCTTCAAGAGGTTCATCAAAGTCATCGCTCATCCATACTTTTCCCTTAGCACTTCCTCGTTTTAAGGGTCGTTTGATGGGGGAAATTTTGGCTACTGGCTCGTCGCCTTGCATAATAACAATTTCTTCTCCGTTAATTGCCAAATCGAGAAGTTTTGAGAGATCGGATTTAGCTTGAGCTATATCTAATTTAGTCATAATGTTAAATCTCTATTTAAGTTTTCAAAAAATCTTGCCAATGTTCTTCGTCATCAGCTACGATGGTAATCATTCCTTGACATAGTCCGGGGACTAGGCGTTGGGGCGGTATGGGTATTGGCCCGATTAATTGGGCAATTGGACGATTATTGTCGGTGATTAACAATTCTTCCCCCAGTTTGAGATTGTCAATCAGTTCGGGGAGTTTAGCCTGGGCTTCTTTGAGAGAGATGATCATGGATGTTGGGTTCTATCTAACTCATGGTGATAACGCTACAATTTTAACTGAATCTCAGCAAGGAATAGATAAAATACGGTTGGGTTGAACGATAGTGAAACCCAGCCTACACTCTCATGTTAAGGTTAAGTACGAAGATAAACCCAATTTCTAGGCCGATCATTCCTCAATTTTAACTGATCTAAGCAGAAAATAAATAAGCTCTCCTGATGACTGATAGATAAAAGGTATGTCACCGAAGTAACACACCTTAAATAAAATATTGTTGGGTTTCGTTGCCTCAACCCAACCGACAAGAGCGGCGATCGCTGATCACAAAAATTGCTATCATAGAAACTATTGATATTCAATGATTTAGGGGTAATCATAATGACACAGTTAACTGAAGAACGAAAACAAGAGATTATTGCTGAAGTTTTAGCAGCGAGAGCAAACCGTGAACAATTTCTATTAGAGATGAAACAACGGCAACAAGCAGGGTTAAAAATTGCTCAAAAATGTGCTAGTCTCCTTAAAGAGAAGTATGGAGTCACGAAAGTTGTTTTATTTGGTTCATTGTTAAATTATGAAGAAATAACTCCCCATTCTGATCTTGATTTAGCGGTTTGGGATTTACCAGAGAAAGATTATTTTAAAGCGATAGCAGAGTTAGATAATGGACAGGATTTTGAGGTGGATTTAGTAGAAGTTCAAAAGGCTCATCCTTATATTTTAGAGGCAATTGCTCAGGGGGTTGAATTATGACTAATTTATCAATTCAAGATAGAATTAATCAAGAACTCAATAAAATTCTCCAAGCCCTACAACAGCTAGAGATATTTTTAAGAGAATTATCTAATCAATCGGATGTCATGTATCAAAACGCATTAATTAATTCTATTGCGCTTAATTTCCATGGAGTTTATACTGGAATTGAGCGTATATTTGAAGCGATTGCTAAAAAAATTGCTCAAAGATTCCCAACGGGGGATAAATGGCATCGAGATTTATTAGAGCAAATGTCTGTTGATATACCTAAGGTGAGAAAAGCAGTTATTACAGAAGAAACAAGGCTCATTTTGGATGAGTTACGGCGGTTTCGTCATCTGGTGAGAAGTGCTTATTATTGCCAATTAGATGAGGAAAAGGTTTTAATCATCCCCCATGAAATTGTTAATTCTTATCAAACCATAATCAATGAAATTCAATTGTTTTGTAATAATTTAAGTAAGGGAGAAACTTAATTAAAGATAACCAAATTTACAAGATCACCTTCGGTGCGCTTTCAGCGAGCGGCGTGCTGCTATGCAGTGCCGTAGGCATCCCACTGAATCTAAGTAAAGAGGACTTACGCAGGTACGCTACCCGTAGGGGCAATTCATGAATTGTCCCTACGGTTAGACAAGATTTATAGTGCTATTGGGTAAGTCCTAACACCTTAAATCAAATATTGTTGGGTTTCGTTGCCTCAACCCAACCGACAAGAGCGGCGTGCTGCTATGCAGTGCCGTAGGCATCGCACTATTATTGAGGAATTAATTTAATTAAACTTCTTAAGGTCGCATTAACGGATTCCGAATTAGGAAAATATTTTTTAACATCAGGATCAAGAATAATTACATCATTTTGCGCTGGAAAATGTTCAACCGTTTTTGTTCCATCTTCATGATGAACAGTAACGCTATGACCTTCCCGATACTGTTGGTAATATTTTCCGCGAACAGGATTTTTAAGTTGACTTAAATCATATTCTTCTCGCAAGTCATCTTCTAATTCATCTTGGATTTTCTCGTTCATAATATCTCCTTTCTTTGGGTGTAACTAATCTTGCACTAATTAAACTAATTTTATGATCACGATCCGTATAAGAAACAAATAGAAATTTACCTTGATCTGATCAACCTATTATAAGATAGCGATTCTCCCCTGTAGAATGGTCAGGATCATCGAAATTTACAGCTAAGGGATCATCAAATACGGTGGATGCTTCTTCAAAAGAAATGTTATGTTTTCTTTGATTTATTTTTGCTTTCTGTTTATCCCATTCAAATGCTAGTTCCAAATCATTGCCACTTTGCCAACTGAAATATCCCCCATTTATAGCATATCCTGAGGGCGGAATAACAATTTTTCCTGTGCGATCGCGTCTTCCCAAAGTTTGATTAATAGAGAGATATATAAGCGATCGCCGCTGATAGGCAAAAGGTGCATCACCGAAGTAACACACCTTAATTAGTTGATCTATTTACTCAAATAAGACAACTTCTAAACGTCTTATGGCACTTGAGTTACTCTGTTTGATTTTAAACTCTAATCCACTTTTATTAATTCCGTTTGGATTTTGACATTTTACCTTGTACATATTATCGTCTTGACTGAAATCGATAATGGGTAATGAAATATAGCAATTCTCTGACTTATGAGGTACAGTAGCAACAGTGAGTAAACCAATTGCGAATATCTTTTTGAGTAACTTCTAACATAGCCAATTCAATCCCTTCTATTAAGTCTTTGTAAGTTCTCGCCTTCAGTTTTCTTA
>NZ_JAPZQJ010000209.1:0-6373 GCF_027530405.1 Microcystis sp. LE19-41.2A
TAAGCTAAACGGCTTTTACTTCGGATCACCGATATAGACTCCAAAAGGGTTATAGCTATTGGATCATGCAGTTTAAGCGCCGTTTAGCTTACACCCGTTAGGTTTGTCTAACACACCAGAGAAAATTAACCCTTTTGGCTATTGACAATATTTTGTGATGGTTTTTCGGCTAATTTTTGAGCAAGATTTAAGATATCGGAGGGGATCATAATGATGGTACTGGTGTTATTTTCCGCTCCAATTTCCGTTAACATTTGTAGGCGGCGTAATTCCAAAGCGGCGGGATTTTCCATGATTAATCGGGAAGCTTCCGCTAATTTTAGGGAGGCTTCCTGTTCTGCGGCAGCTTTAATCAAACGGGCGCGTTTTTCTCGCAATGCTTCCGCTTCCTTGGCCATAGCTCGCTGCATAGCGGTGGGAATTTCCACATCTTTCATCTCCACCCGTTCGATATCAATGCCCCAAGGTTCGCTAATTTCATCGACAATTTGTTGGACTGCTTGATTAATTTTGTCTCGTTTTTGCAAGACATCATCGAGACGATTTTGACCAACTACATTTCTTAAAGTGGTCATGGCCGCTTGGTAAACGGCCGCAGAATAGGATTCGACTTTGTTAATCGCTTTGCTAGGATCGATAATGCGATAGTAGAGAACCGCATTAACCTTAATTGTGACATTATCGGCGGTGACAGTTTCTTGCGGGGCGATATCGACGGTTTTGGTGCGAATATCCAGCTGCATTTTTTGGTCAACTAGGGGAATGATCCAGTACAGTCCGGGGCCTTTGGTGTCTTGATAACGCCCTAGACGAAAGATAACACCACGCTGGTATTCTCGATCGATTTTAAAGCCATTTAACCCCAGAATGCCCGCTATCAATAGGAAGGATGCTAAAAATTCCATATTAATTACCACTTATCGGGTTCAAGTTAATCGGTGTGCGGTGACATCTCAATTGCCATCTCCTCGCTCCTGACCACTAATACATTCATTCTAGAGAGTAACCGGGCTGTCGGGGAAACTCATAACGAAATATTACAATTTTTAGGAATTGCCCAACCAGCAGGGATGACTCGACTTCCAGACCCCGACCTGAGATAAACTACAGAATGTTATCAGAATTTACCTTGATATTATGAGCGTAGTTAGCCAAGTCATCCTCAAAGCCGACGACGAACTTCGTTATCCTAGTAGTGGTGAACTACAGGGTATCGGGCAATTTTTAAAAACCGGTGAGCAGAGAATTCGCATTGCCGAAACTCTCGCTGACAATGAGAAAAAAATCGTCGATCAGGCTCAAAAACAACTGTTCAAGAAACGTCCCGATTATAGAGCGCCGGGGGGCAATGCCTACGGTCAGCGTCAATATAATCAATGCTTGCGCGATTATGGTTGGTATCTGCGTCTAGTTACCTATGGGGTATTAGCCGGAGACAAAGGACCGATCGAACAAACCGGTCTGATCGGGGTCAAAGAGATGTATAACTCTCTTAATGTTCCCGTCCCCGGCATGGTGGAGGCGATTCGTTGTCTCAAAGAGGCCGCTTTAGGTCTTTTGACTCAAGAGGATGCCGTGGCAGCAGCCCCCTACTTCGACTTTATCATCCAGTATATGTCCTAAGCGATCGGGACAATCCCAAGGGCCTGAAGTCTGAAAAGGGGCAATTTTCGTCTCTTTCAGGGTTCAGGCTTGACTTTTTTCAGTGATAACTGATAACTGATAACTGATAACTGATTATGTTTTGGCGCATTATACTACTTACTTTTCTGATTCCATCGGTCTATGGGGTGTTTGGCTGGTCGATCGCCCATGAGCGTTTATCATGGAGTGATTGGTTACTTGCCCGCGGTGATGAGATGAATTGGACTCTCACTAGCGAATGGCTAGAAATCATCATCTATATCCTAGCGGTAGGGGTTATCCTCTCAATTGCCCTAGGATTAACTCTGTTTAGTCACTTAATGCCGCTATTTTTCCGCAGTTGGTTTAAAAACGATATTAGTGCTGTATTATCAATTCTCGGCTGGTCTTTGGCGGTAGTCTTTATCTTCCACAAGTGGGCGGTATTTAGTCGAGTTTTAATCCTCTTAGCCGCCACTATCCTTGGTCGTCTAGAACTTCAGGAAGCAGGTTACAATAGGTGGCAAGTTTTCCTGATGCTCACCATCCTCTGCTTAGGTAGTTTTGGCTTGGGAATTTGGGCTTATAATCTTTGGGGTCACGAATTTCATCGAGTTACTACCGATTAATCTTATCTCTAATCTTTAAAAAGTATGCCCAAAAAAAATAACGATACGCTCAAACGAGTCTTAATTGTTTCCTCTGGTTTAGTATTTCTGGCTTTAATGGTGGTGCCAACTTTAGGTTTATTGAAAAATAATAATTCTAATTCCCCCCAGGGCAATCAACCCGGGCAAGAGGCAACTATTCCTCCCGAAAAATTAGAAGAAATGGTCAAAGGTTACGAGAAAATTCTCGAACGTGAACCAGATAACCCCACTGCTTTGCAAGGACTGGCCCAAGCTCGCTTACAGTTAAAAGATTTTATCGGAGCCAGAGAACCTTTAGAAAAGTTATATCAAAAATATCCCGACAATCTGGAAGTTATGCTAGTTCTTTATGGAACAAGATTACAAACTCAAGACGTTTCTGGAGCTAAAAGTATCCTAGAAAAATTAGTCAAAAACTATCCCCAAGAACCGAAGTTTAAAGAAGAATTAACTCGCTTAAATCAAGCGATTGCGGCAGCTTCTAAACAGCCACCTCCAGGGACTAAAAAGTAATGAAAAAAGAATTAATTATTGAAGCTGGGGGAAGTGAAAGACAATATCGAGAATTTTTTATTTCTTGACTTGTTGCGATTATCGACATTGCTTGGGCATTACTGCAGCCCTTCTTCGGTAAATTAGCCACTTTAGCTAGGGTTTGCTGAATAAATCTAAAAATCTTGTTGGATAATATTTTTAGGCTTTTTTGAAATCAAAAAGTGCCAGCCCTTGGAGTGATCGGGGGGGAAATTTAGGCACTTTTTCCCTGAAAATTAGGTAATTGACCCCCTGAAAATGGGTAAAACCCTACACCCCACACCCTACACCCTACCCCCACGAAAAACTTTTTCAGCAGACCCTACCTAGGAATAGCCCTGCCCCCTAGACGACTAGAAAGAAACTTCGCTAATATCATCTAACCCTGACATTAGCTAACTTTGTTAGATAAGAACTTTTTTAAGAATTATGATCGGCCTATAATAGTAACTGTAGTCACCCCTATCCTTTAGGGATAATTCTTGGTTTAGGGTTGATGTCCTTCAGCGCAAGCGAGATTGGTTATGAAAATTAGCGAACTAGAAAACTACTTGGCTCAGGTTAAGTTAGAGATTGGTGACATCGATATCGTCTATCAATGTCACAACCAGCACTATAGTTGGTTGGACAAAATTAGAAGCCATCAACTGAAAGTGTTAAAAAATACCGCAGACACTAAATTATTAATTTCTCTGTGATAGCCATTTTCTCTTGCTAGATGCCGGCAAGGTAATCCAGTCTGTCTAATCTGCTTAACAGTTTATCTTTTCTTCACTGTCGATAGGTTCTTAAACCAGCCGCGTCGCCAAAAGAAAATGATTAAACTGAAAGCAACCGTTAGCATCAACACCCAGACGAATACATAGCCCCAATACCATTCTAATTCGGGCATATTATAAGGGGATTTATCAGTATTAAAGTTCATGCCATAAATACCGACAATGAAGGTGAGCGGGATAAAAATCGTCGAGATTACCGTTAAAGTTTTCATAATCTCGTTCATTTTATTACTCACGGAAGACAGGTAAAAATCCATTAAACCATTGGCAAATTCCCGGTAATTTTCGATAACATCGAGAATTTGTACCACATGGTCATAACAGTCTCTTAGATAGGGTTTAATGGTTGTATCGATGACAATATACTCATCGCGTAAAAGCGCATTGAGGGTGTCCCTTTGCGGCCAAATTGCTCGTCGCAGGGAGAGTAATTCCTGACGCAGTTGGTAGATTTTTGATAAAATTTGTTCCGTGGGACTAGCTAAAATTTCGTTTTCTAACTCCTCGATTCTTTCTCCGTAGGACTCTAAAACAGGAAAATAACCGTCAATAATGGCATCCCAAATCGCATAGGCTAAATAACCCGATTTTTGCTGCCGGATGGAACCTTTATTTAAACGTATTCTTTCCCTAACTCCCTCTAAAGAATCGTATTGTCCTTCTTCCTGCACGGTTAAAACATAATTCTTCCCGACTATTAAACTGATTTGTTCTAGCAAAAAACCCTGATGATCGATCAGGATGGCCATTGGCACTATAATTAAAAGATAATTCTCGCATTCTTCCACTTTTGGTCTTTGGGGAATACTGACTATATCCTCAAGGGTTAAGGGATGTAAATGAAAAATTTCCCCCAACTCTTGCAGTTTATCCTCATTACCCAAACCGACGATATCAATCCAAGAGATGGAATCATTGGATAAATATTTAAGACAGTCTTGAGGTAAAAGATTATTAACTCTAGTGGCTTGTTGAGAATTATAATTAACTAAAAATATCTCGGTAGCAACGGCATTTTCATCGATGGTGATTAACCCCGGCATCGTCCCGGGTTGATTATAGTGATAATCATAAAGGTGGGGTTTTGTCTGGGAGGATTTTCGCCCTTTTTTATACCTAGTTAATCTTTTGTTATTGCTCATAGTTGAGATCGATCGCTGTTGGCCTTTTTCTTAGCATTGATCACTCAAAAATTCCTCAATTTTTAGCTAACTTTAAGATTGTCCGAGACTCTTAAAAAACGAAGATTAAACGTAAATGCCAATTGTTAGCCGTTTCTCTCTCGATTTCGATGCGACGGATAAACTCGCGAAAATAAAAACGGCGCTCGATTTCCGATAAATCTCGCCAAAATTGCGGAAAAGCAACGGCACGAGCGATAATAGTCAGGTTATCGGGGGGTAATTGGTCTAAACGTCCTTGAATCTGCGCGATCTCGTTTTTCAGTTTATAGGCCCGTAGATTAGCCGTTTCTTGATCTAAAATTCCCGCCGCTTCTAGGGAGGGCAATTGGGACAAAATATCGTTTTTTTGCCCTATTTCCTCGCTCATTCCCCGTTTGATCCCCTCTAAATCCGGTAAAGATATCTGAGCGATCGTCGGTGGTAGGTCTTGACAAATGCGCTCGATTGTGCTATTGAGAATTTTTTCATAAGCGATCGCCGAACATTTTTTTGTCCGGGGACATTGCAAAGGTCGCAAATAGAGGTATTCTAGACCCTTTCCTCGCGCTGTCACTTTGGTAATCGTCATCCCCGATTGACATTGACTACAGACGACTAAACCCGCTAAGGAACGCGGGGCGCTGGCACTGCGGGGGGGTAATTTGCGATTATTTCTCAGGATGCGATCGATCTGGGCCGCTTCTTCCCGGGAGATAATCGGGGTGTGGGTATCGGGGATAATATCTTGACCGAGATAGCACAAATCGCCGCGATAAACGGGATTGGTCAGCCATTTATGGGCAGTAGCTACCGATATCTTCTTACCATAGCGTTTTTCTAGATAGCGCACCGTGGAACGCAGGGAAGCGGAAATCAAAAAGCGATCAAAAAAGTCTTTGACTACTGGCGCGGTACTGCGATCGAGTATATAACGCTCCTTGCCACGACGATAACCGTAGGGTGCTTTTCCGGGGGGAGGCAAAGCTTGCAGACGATTGTGAGCGTGACCTGCTTTTAAACGATTACTTAGTTCGTTTTTTGATATTTCTTGCAGAATCTTGGCAAAATTCAGCTTATAATCCGGGTCTTCTAGGGCAATTATATCTATGTCGAGGGCTTCTAAGGATTGTAAAATTTTGCTAACTTCCGTGCCATTGTCTCCCAATTCTGCTAGACGACGCAGGATCAGCAGTCGGGGGGGAGTTCCTTGACAATCGCGGAGCAGTTGCTGCCGTTGTGAGCGATCGCCAAAATCCTGATACACTTGTTCGGGAGAATGGTCCCAAATCGAGGCATCGGGGGGACTATCAAGCAGGGGATTGGTATAGGTGTAGGCGATAATTTTCATGTTTTGCCGAAATCCTGGTATAGATAAGCTGTACTGCCTTGAAACCGCGTCTTGAAAAGTTTAGTACAAATGCTCGAACTACCTCTCCCCGCTCCCAACTCCGGCACTCATAGACAGTCTTAACCAGTAATTTAGATAGGGTTTGCTGAAAAAGCTTTTCCTGGGGGCAGGGTGTGGGGTGTGGGGTGTGGGGTGTGGGGTTTTACCGATTTTGAGGTAGTCAATTACCTAATTTTCAGGGAAAAAGTACCTGAATTTTCCCCCCGATCCCCGCAA
>NZ_JAPZQJ010000668.1:0-2895 GCF_027530405.1 Microcystis sp. LE19-41.2A
AATAGCGACTCTTGTTCGGGTGTGGGGTAAAATCGGAACGAGTAGGCTTTTTCCATGTCTCACATTTTAGCATATATTTCGTAAACGATGCTCATATTTAACAGTAAAGCCGTCGTAGAACGACGGGGTTTCAGACCCAAAATTTTCGATGATTGGTGATGCGGGTTGTTGTTGATACCTTGGAGAAGTCAGACCTTACACTTCATCAGGGTTAATGCCAAGCAATCTGAGCCTTTCAGCGAGCCGGATGGCTTTTTGTTCAGCCTCTTGTTTAGCCAAGCGTTCTTGAGCAGCGATCGCCTCAGCCTCTTGTTTCGCCAGCCGTTCTTGATCAGCGATCGCCTCTGCGTTCATCGCTCTTTCCTCAGCCGTTAGATAGCGATTTCCCGACTGGTCATACCAGTATAACCATTCCCGATACCAAGCAATATGTTCTCCTTTCTCGTAACCCAGTGCCAAGCCAATTTCTGGCAACCAAACTCGATTATTCTCACTTTCTAAAAGTTCATATTTTCCTGATATTAATTTATATACTTCTAATCGTTGTCGCTTTTTAAATCTTCCTCTTCTGCCACTGAAAGGATTGTAAATTACATAATACAGAATCCCCAGGCTTTGGTAATTTAAGAATTTCTCCTCATATTCACCATTATACTTCTCGGAAATTACCTCTAAAAACAAAATCGGCAAGATATATTTTTCCCCCCACAAAACATAGCTTAACCGACCTCTTTCTCCCGTATCATGGTTGACTCCAACTGCTAAGAAACCATCGGGGACAAAAGCTGATTCGTCTGGATTATAATAAACAGCCATATCTACCCCAAAATACCAATCATCTCGACCAGACCAAATTAAGGCTAATAAATTTAGCAGCAGATTGGGAAGATCATTCTGTAACTGATTGTCCACTGGAGTTTCATCGGAAGAGGGCAATTCTTCGGCGCTGGGAAGAGGGCGATTTTTGTTATAGGTGAGGTTAACCATAGCTCCTGCAAGCGTGGTGTTTGATTACTGCTAATTCTAACAGAAAATTACGGTTTTAGATTTCGTTGTTTTTCTGCGATTTCTAAAAGCACTTGCTCAAGACTTGGCTCAAGGCTTTCTTTAATGTCATCAACCTCGTGTTTATGATGGGGGAAAGTGGCAATTTCAACATGATGGGGTGCATTATCATAACGGAAGATCATAACTTGAGCTTCGTTCATGTAATGATAGCGATATTTTATCTTTGGTTTTGTGTCAGTATTTTTAACTTCAACAAAGTCTAAGCGATGATTATTTTCAGAAATAATTGAACCATTAATATAGCCTTGACTTGCGTTATAAATTTTCTTGGTCAGTGATAAATATCTGACATTGGGAAATTCTCGAATGGTTTGTTCGATTTGCAAAAAATAGGCCTCAATCATTTTAATTCTTGGAGATTAGCCTCGTTTTGAAGAAGCATTTCATATAGTCCAGACCAAACTATAAAGTCCGATTCATCTCCTAAAATACCTTGGGAAAATTGCTGATAAAATTCTTTGGATGTCATTTGATATTGTTTTTCCAGAGCTGCTAAATCTAATTTTAGATTCAAATTGCTTTTTTGTAATTCGGCAATCTGATAATCAATAATGCTTTGGGCAAATTTTTCTTGATCTTTGATGGAGTTTAAAATCTTTTTAAGGCGTTTTTCGGTTTCAGGCTGAACAGATAGATGAAAATCTAACATAAACTGTCTCATTACCACAAATCAAGCGGGATTTCATTCTAGCAAGCGTCAGCCCTGGAGGAGAAGAATGTAAAGATTTACAAATTGTATCTTATGATACAATGCGGGGGGAGAAGTATGTAAGCTCTGGGGTGTTCTGTTCGCTAATGTCGCACGCACTCAAATCCATCCACTACAGCACTTTTAGGCAAATCAATGAAAAAAATACAACAACTCTGCTTTGTCTCCGGAGTTGCCCTGGCGACCCTGGCAACGGCTAGTGCGGCACAGGCTGCTTTGGTGGTCGTCCCCCCCTACTTGGCTCCTGGCGCTCAGTATCGTTTGGTCTTTGTCACTGACGGCACACGGGATGCGACAAGCTTCGACATCAACGACTACAATACCTTTGTCACCACTCAAGCCAGAGGGGGAACCCCAGCGATTGATACGGCTCTTGATCTGGCTTTAAATGCGGCGGGATTTAACCCGAATACGATCACTTGGAAGGCGATCGCTTCTACGCAAACAGGCGGTTCTTCTACCGGAGTCGATGCTCGTGATAATACAGGGACTAATCCATCGAGTACGGGTGTTTCCATCTACCTCATAGATGGCACCCCAGTCGCCAACAATAATACCGATCTCTGGGATGGCTCCATATTACGACCGATTAACGTAACTCAGAGTGGTGCAACAACACCAACAGCGGTTGTTTGGACTGGATCGAATGCATCGGGAATGGTGGCTCTTCGTTACTCTTTATGCTAAATCAACAGACAAGATGCCAAGACAACATACTTCTAACCCAAAAATTCCGAAAGTTTCTAAAGCCATAGCCTCTCCGTTTTATTAGTTTAAGTTTATTGTTGATTGTTGATTCCCTCGACCACCCCATTCGTTGTCCTTCGCTCGAAATAACTAATTATTTCTCCAAACCAGTTTCGGATTGTTTGACAACTCTTGGTAAAAACACTGGAGGATTTTGCCAGCCATTCCGAGATAGATAGCAGTCCTTCTGTCGGATTCTCTGAGGTTTCATAAATCTTTGTGAATTCTTCCTTTATAGTTATTTCAAATAAGAACGAGACGCTAGGCGACACAATAAGTACGAATAATTTCATCAAGGGATGTACCCACAGGAGCATACATTCTCGCTCTCTTTAATGCACTAAAATCATGCTCGATATCATTTAAGTCAG
>NZ_JAPZQJ010000343.1:0-3211 GCF_027530405.1 Microcystis sp. LE19-41.2A
TTTACCAGTTTTGAGGTGGCCAATTACCTAATTTTCAGGGAAAAAGTGCCTAAATTTCCCCCCGATCACTCCCAGATCCAGTACTTTTTGATTGACAAAAGGTCTAAAAGTCTTACCCAACAAGGTTTTTAGATTTATTCAACCAGCCCTAGATAATTTATGAGAACGAACAAAGGAAATTCTAAATCCTCCCGCCCGTTGCGAGTGCCGAGAGGTCGCAGGGACGACCGCCGCCACACCCCCAAGGTAAACCGGACAGGTCTCTATCAACGCGCGATCCGGCAGTCCTTCCTCAAACTCGACCCGCGCATCGCCGTGCGTAACCCGGTCCTGTTCGTGGTCTGGTTAGGAACGATCGTCACGGCCCTGGTCACGATCGACCCGCATCTATTCGGCACGATCGCCGGGGATAGGGGACAACAACGGCTACTTAACGGCATCATCACCCTCATCCTCTTCTTCACGGTGCTGTTCGCCAACTTCGCCGAGGCGATCGCCGAGGGACGGGGAAAAGCCCAGGCCGATGCCCTGCGCTCCACCCGCAGCGACACGATGGCCCAGAAAATCCTTGCCGACGGCTCGATCGAGTCGGTCAGTTCCACGGCCTTGGGTCGGGGCGATCGGGTAAAACTGGTGGCCGGGGACGTGATTCCCGCCGACGGGGAAGTGATCGAGGGAATCGGTTCGGTGGATGAATCGGCGATCACCGGAGAATCGGCCCCCGTCCTCAAACAACCCGGAACCGACATCGCCAGTTCCGTCACCGGCGGCACCAGGCTTCTCTCGGACGAGTTGACAGTGCGGATCACTCAAGATCCCGGCCAGGGTTTTATCGATCGCATGATCTCCCTCGTGGAAGGGGCCGAGCGCACGAAAACCCCCAACGAGATCGCGCTGACGGTACTTCTGGCCGTGTTAACCCAAGTCTTTCTAATTGTCGTCGCCACGATTCCGCCGATCGGGAACTATATCGCCGGTTTCCTGGAAACGAGCCTCGGGCCGGCGGTTGCGGATACCTTTCGGGCCGGTTCCAGTATCGCCATCTTGATCTCGCTCCTCGTCGCCCTCATTCCCACGACGATCGGCGGTTTATTGAGCGCGATCGGCATCGCCGGGATGGATCGTGTGGCTCAGTTTAACGTCATCGCCACCTCCGGGCGCGCGGTGGAAGCCTGCGGCGACGTGAATACCCTCCTTCTCGACAAAACGGGAACGATCACCCTCGGAAACCGACTGGCTGACGAATTTATCCCCGTGAACGGTCATAACCTCGAGGAATTAGCCCGCATCTGTCTAGCGGCCAGCCTTTTCGACGAAACCCCGGAAGGACGCTCGATCATTGCCTTAGCCCGGAATTTGGGCGCGAACCTCGATATCGATGGCCAACCCGGCGAGGGAATCGAATTCTCCGCTCGTACCCGCATGAGCGGCACCGATAGGGCCGGCGAGGAATACCGTAAGGGAGCCGTAGACGCGATTAAAGGTTTCGTCCGTTCCCGCGGTGGTTCCGTTCCCGAAACCCTCGATGAGGCACAGGAAAGGGTTTCCCGTTTGGGGGGGACTCCCCTCGCCGTCTGTCGGGGTAACGATATCTACGGGGTGATCTATCTCAAGGACATCGTGAAGCCGGGATTAAAAGAGCGTTTCGACCAATTACGGCGCATGGGTGTGAGAACGATCATGCTCACCGGCGACAACCAGATCACGGCGGCGGTGATCGCGGCGGAGGCGGGGGTGGATGATTTTATCGCCGAGGCCACCCCAGAAGATAAGATCGAGGTGATCCGTCGCGAGCAAGCCAAGGGCAAGTTAGTTGCCATGACGGGAGACGGAACCAACGACGCACCCGCACTGGCCCAGGCTAATGTCGGTGTGGCGATGAACTCCGGAACCCAAGCGGCGAAGGAGGCTGCCAATATGGTGGATCTCGATTCCGACCCGACCAAGCTGATCGATTTAGTGACCATCGGCAAACAGTTACTCATTACCCGCGGCGCCCTGACCACGTTTTCGGTAGCCAACGATATCGCCAAGTATTTCGCCATTATCCCGACAATTTTCGCTGCCGCTGGGATCGGTGCTTTAAATATCATGGGTTTGAAAAGCACTCAATCGGCGATCGTCTCGGCCCTGATCTACAATGCCCTGATTATCCCCGTTTTGATTCCCTTGGCACTTAAAGGCGTTCAATTTCGCCCGCTCACTGCTGACCAACTATTGCGGCGCAATATCCTCATCTACGGCGTGGGAGGCATGATTGCCCCGTTTATTGCTATTAAGATTATTGATGAGATAATTTCAGCGATCGGGTTGAGGTAATGGGAAAATCGGCAATATTTAAGCCTAGTTTATTCGGATTGAAGCACTCGAATCGGGATTTTAGCCAAAAAGAAACATGGGGTAAAAATCAATTTAACTCCTCATTTCCAGCTTCTTTGTGCGCTTACTTGGATGGGAAAGGACTGAAAAATGTCTATCTGAAACTCGATGAAAATTTAAAAGTTCAACCGGCGGAGTTAAGTACACAAGAGTTATACGGTCTAGCTCCCGATTCCGATAATTTATTTTATGCTTTCGAGAGTCAATTTAGAGGAGGGAGCAAAATGATCACAATCGATTTATTCGCTGGTTGTGGTGGTTTATCTTTAGGTTTCCAGAAAGCGGGGTTTACTATTGTGGCCGCATTTGATAATTGGATACCTGCTATAGATGTCTATAGAAATAACTTTAGTCATCCGATATTTAATGTCGATTTATCTAGAGAATCTAGCCAAGAAATATTTGCTCAATATAATCCTGAGATTATTGTCGGCAGCCCTCCTTGTCAAGACTTTTCCAGTGCTGGGAAGAGAGACGAGGGTTTAGGACGAGCGAATCTAACGCTCACATTCGCTGAAATTGTAACTGGAGTAAGTCCCCAATGGTTTGTTATGGAAAATGTGGATAGAATTGAGAAAAGTAAAATACTCACTCAAGCAAAACAAATTTTTAAAAGCCATGGTTATGGTTTAACTGAAAAAGTTATTAATTCTTGTTACTGCGGAGTTCCTCAAACTAGAAAAAGATATTTTCGGCTCTTCGGTTTGTGTTATGCAATGGACGGGGGTTATAAGGGATGGAACCCTTATAGAGAAAGGCATTTAGCGATTTTTGTCAATTGTTTTTTATCTAGAGCTAACTAATCAATTAAGTCTCTTGCCAGATAAGGATT